>CAZZVG010000197.1:0-8196 GCA_964657295.1 Iningainema sp.
TAATTAAACCGAAGCACTTCTTCTACCTCCGTTAAATGCGAGGTATCTCCCTTTAATTCTAGTAACCACTCTGGATGTTGACGCACAACTTTAACTAAAGAACATAACGAAGCCTTCACTTGTGTTCTGGCAATCTCACCAACCAATCCGATTGTCGCTCCCAAGACAGATGCACCATGTGCTACTAAAAGGATATTCTCAGGAGAGAATTCAGTGACCAGACATCTGGCAGTTTGCCCCGAACGTTCCTGCATTTGCTGGTAAGTTTCAGGGTATCTGGCTGCTATGCGTGGAGTGTAGCTTTTGTCAATTCTAGGGAATAATTCGGCAATCGCTGAAGTTGACAGTTTTACTGGTTCTTCTGTCATCCAGGCTACATTTAGCCATTCGCTCAAACCTGTTTCCAATTGAATCGGCAAATCAAGAACTTCGGCGACGGCATTTGCTGTTTGTACTGTTCGGAGGAAGGGTGAAGCGAAAATATGAGAAATTTTTTCTCCCTTCAAGCGGTTAGCTAGTTGCTTTGCTTGCACAAAACCATCTTGAGACAAGGGCGAATCGTAGCGTCGTTCTGCGGTGAGAAACCAATCAGGATTTACGAAATCGAGACGGTTGGCGTGCCTTGCAATCCAGACAATTTGACTCATTTGATAATTTTATCCACTCCCCTCAGGCTAAACCCTGAGACTACACGAACTAAGCTCATCAGCGCAGGGCTATTAATTTAATCTTACGATATATTTTGTTATCATTCGTAACAAGTTTACTGGCTGAGATGAATGATTGATGACCAAGAGGTAGGTAGTAGGTAGGATTCTGATGGGGAAAAAGGCTTGCCCTTAGGCATCGCCAGCTCAAAAATCATGTTTTTTCCCCCGATTTTCGGGAAAGCTTTAGGCACTATTACTTATTGACAAATTGTTGCTGAGCTTAGCCTGTCACCAATGGTATACTGGAGTCTATTGTTATTGGTAAGGGCGTCAATTATTTTTACAACAGAAAGGCAGAGGGCAGTCCCAAGGAAATTCGTACATTAATTTTCTGACTGGTTGACAAATCATGTGGCAATGGAAAGATAGCAGCATAGCTGAAGTTTTGTAACATATTTTAGTTTATTCTCGCAAACTTACTTATGCAAGAAGTCTTATACACTATTTGATAGGACATCTAATTTGTGACACTAACAAGAATTACGCCAGGACAACCAATCACATCTGTACAAAAAATCGAGTTAGATATAGTTTCCGTTTTGGGTGGAGGACGAGATATTGTATTAGCGATCGATATAACAGAAAGCGTGGGATTGAATGATGAAGGTCATATTCGCCTACGTCAGATAATTGAAGATAGCCTAAAGCCAGGGGATTCTGTATATATTGTTCCTTTTGCTCAACATGCAACTTTAGATCAAGTTTTATCAGTAGCGTATCCTTTGGGTAAACCTTTATACTTTAGTAGGAAAAGCAAAGAAAATATTGACCAAATTTTAGAAAAGATACCTTCAAAACCTGACACACATCTGTATGGCACAGATATTCAACGAGCCGAGTTAACGATTTATCAAGGTATTGCACAACTCAATCAAAATCGCCTCCAAAAAAATCAACCTATCAAGCGGCAATCAGTTGTTTGGATTACTGATGCACCTCTATTTACTCAACCAGGAATCACCTCGCAGGTGTGGGTAGAAACTGCTGCTGACAGTCCTTTTAGAAATGCAGAATCCCCAGAAAGTAAACAGCGCGAGGGTTGGATTCAAGCATTGCCAATTAAGAAGCGATCGCTGTCAATTGTCACTAAAGATAATAAAGAATATAAACTAACTGTAGTCGATATTGCTCCTACAGTCCAGGAATTTTGTACCCCAGTTCCTGGTGGGCAAGACACTTGTTTAATCAATCCTTATTTAATTAGACAACTATGGCTAACTGGGTTAATTTCATTATTAGTATTATTGACTATTATTTGGTTAGCACTCAAATTACATCACTTACAAAAAAAATGGTATTTAATAGTTTCTTTTGAAGCACAAACAAACCCGGAAGACCAAAAATGTAGCTTACCAAATAATAAACGAATTGCCATTGGTGAATATGATTCTACTTGTCATGATTCCATTGACTGTCCAGGCGTAGAAGTTAAAGCATATTTAGAGCGAACAGGGGAGAAACTTTATTTAGTACCAAATAAGAATTTAGCACCAATTTATTACAACGGTAAAGAAATTACGTCACGTACTCTCATAAATAAATCCAGCTTTCGGCTAAATGTTCCAGAGGGTGATAAACGCGATTACGAAATTATTATTAAAGTCAAAAAATGATCTTTGAGAATGCACCATGAATCAAGGAAATGCAAAAAACGTACAATATAGAGGAATTAGCCGTACAATTTGTATAGGTTTAGGAGGTACTGGGCGCGATTTTTTAATGCGTATTAGACGGTTAATTGTTGACCGTTATGGAGATTTAAGCAACCTCCCAATCATAAGTTTTGTTCACATTGACACCGATAAAGCCGCAACACAAGTAACTGGTATTCGTACAGGGAGTACCTATCATGGCGTTGACCTCAGTTTTAAAGAGGCAGAAAAAGTCAGTGCTACAATGTCCTCCAACGAAGTTACTATGTTTGTTCAAGGATTGGAACGGCGTTCAGAGTATACTCGTTATGGACCTTACGAACATATTGCCAGATGGTTCCCACCACAACTCTTGCGAAATATTAAAGCAGTTGAAGAAGGTGCCAAAGGTATTAGACCTGTAGGTAGACTAGCTTTCTTTCACAATTATAACAAGATTAAAACAGCAATTGAGACTGCAGAAAGGCGCACTAGAGGACATGATTCTTTATTGCTAAAAGCCGGGTTAAAAGTCGAACCGGGACTGAGTATTTTTGTTGTCGGTTCTCTTTGTGGCGGTACAGGTAGCGGAATGTTTTTGGATGTTGCCTATACTCTCAGACATCTTTATAGCGATCAAAGCGCCAAAATTTTCGGGTATTTAGTCATTAGCCCAGAACTGTATGGCAATGCTCCTAGTATGAGTGCTAATACTTATGCCGCTCTTAAAGAACTAAATTATTATAGCACACCTGGCACAAAATTTGAAGCAGTTTATGATCTGGAAAATTTAGCTTTTATCCAAGAACAGCGTCCACCATTTGACTACACCTATTTAGTATCTAGTCAGACAGGAGGTGAATATTCGATCCTTGGACAAGGTAAGCTATGCAATGTTATTGCTCATAAGATTGCTTTAGATTTTTCCAGTGAATTAGCACCAGCAATAAAAGGCAATAGAGACAATTTTCTACAACACATGATTCAGTGGGATAAGCACCCGCGTCCCAATAGCCAGCGTTATTTAACATTTGGATTGGCGGCTATTTATTTTCCCCGTGATACTATTGTCCAAATTGCGTTAAACCGCGTTAGTTTAGAGCTAGTTAAGTTTTGGTTAAACGGCAAAGGGCAAAGCCCAGATCCCTTAAAATTAATTGAGCAATTCCTGATTCACTATCATTGGCATAACGACCTAGAAAACAAGGATAATTTTACTACTAAGTTAGCAGAATCCGTTCAAGAGAGTAACAAGACTTTTCGGAAAACTATCAGTGAATGGAGGAATAAATTAGAGCGTCAAATTTCCGAGTGTCAAAGGCGTGAGAACCGCAATGATATTCGCGGACAATTATCAAGGGAGTTTAGAGAACAATTCCGCAAAGTTCAGCCGGGTGAAACGGAGAGTACGAGGGGAATTTGGCTGACGAGACTGTTACAAATTTCTCCAAATATCACCAAGGAACTCAAGACTAATATTGATGATTATCTGAGTCAATTACTGACGCCGACTGATTCTAATTTTTCCCTGAAGAGTACCCGTGATTGGCTAGATGCTTTGCAACACGAATTACATAATTATCAACTAAATTTGCAAAATAAAATTACTGATGATGGTGGAGTAAAAAATTTAGAATATTTAGAAAAAAAATGGCGAGACATTGAACAAAATATCGAGGATATTGAACAGAAACGTGGTATTCCCGTCCTGAATAATAAAAATAGTCAATTCCAAGATGAAGCCAAAATTTCCGTGCTGGAAGTCAGCAAAGTTATTCAGCATAATTTTGACGTAACAGTTGTTCAAGAGTCCATAAAAATTGTTAATAACTTGCAAAGGCATGTTCAAGAGAGAACAACTCAAGTTGCTGCGTTTAGTAGTTTATTAGAAGATTTACAAAATTTATATGAAAAGCAAGATAAAGATTTGCGACAATTGAATTTTGATGAAATGAGCGGTGAAGCAATATTTGATAGTGAGGATATTGATCGCTGTTATGAAACTATTTTACCAGAAGATGATTTACGTCGTCAGTTTGTGTTAGTAAGTTCGACAATTACAGCACAAACTGATAAAAGACCATCTATGGTAAGTTTTATAGACAGAGACTTTACGACTCCAAACCAGTTGCAAAAAGAAATTGATCTCAACGTTGATAAATTATTTGCTTCTCGAAGTATTAATATTGTCAATTCCGTAATTAAGCGCTTTATGGAAAAGTACTCAGCAGTGCGTTCCACTCGTTTAGCACAAATTATGCAGGAAGCTGAACCCTTGCTGCGTCTTAACTTAAGTGATCCTTATTTTCGTGAAGATCCAGCTAAAGGTAGTAAATTAATCGGTTTTAAGGATACAGATGAATTAGAAGTACGACAATTTAAAATTTTACTTGAACAAGAGTTAGGAGTTGAAACAAGTATCTTAAAAGCAACGCAAGCTGATGACGAAATTTTAATTGTGAATGAATATGCTGGTTTTCCTCTCCGACTAATTAATAGCCTGGAAAGAATGAGAAATCCCTACCTACGTGAACAGAATTCTGCTACATCTTTTCTTCATAACGATTATAACGCTTCCTTCCCTGATATTATTCCACCTGATGCCAAAAAAATGGAAGAATTGGAGGATATTTTTTATCCTTCTATCGCCTTAAAATTATTAGAAAAAAAACAGGAAGTTCAACTGTTAGAATTTGAGTATTATGATTCATTACGTGATAGTAAATACACTGCTTCTTTAAGTTTAGAATGGAGTCAAGCTTTGGAAGAACTGGCTAAACGTAAGGATATGACTGAAGCTTTGCAACAGCGTTTAAATGATGAGATTGATGTCATAGCTAGACAACCTGAACTTTGGGACAATGAATATTTACCTAAACTCAGGGAGTTTGTGAAGGAAGTGGATAAATTACCAGAAGATAGTCCTAATTATCCCTATAAAGCAGCAGTAGTCGGAAGTCCCGTAAGTACAGATCATATATATCAAGAGGGAATTATTAATCGTTTCCGTAAAAAAATGGATGAGCGGTTTAATTTTTCTCAACATCGAAAACTGGCGACACCAGAAAATTCAGGAATGACAACAGCGATTACCGCTGAAATTGTTAATAAAACAGAACGGCGTGCAAAGTTAGAAAGCCTAAAACAGGAGTTAGCTGATGAATTGATTACTCAAGGAGAGTACGAGCGGGAAAAACAAAAAATCTTTGATCAATATCCTCTATAGTCTATTTTTTAGTTGGTATTAAATACTCCGAACCGCTAGAAAATTACCTAAGAGGGTGAACCGCCCTTCGGGTTCACCAGTCGCCTACGGCGGGAAACCCCGAAGTTTGCCCGGAGGGAAACCCTCCTTGCAACTTCTCTCCGCCTGCAGCGCTGGTTCACCAAGACGCCAAGAGCGCCAAGATAATTAAAGAGAAAAGAGGTAATTTTACACTGGTGTTAGGAGTAACCATTTTAGAGAAATATATGTTCACATATTCAAAATCATTTTCATGTCAGTACCATTTTACTTAATCTTTCTGACTCTTGTAATTGTCGTTTTTCCATCGATAGCTACCATGTTTTACCGATGGACTCTCTATAAACATCTCGTATCTCTGGAAGAGAAGGTACGAAGGTTAATTAATAGACAGTCACCGGGAAAACAACCAAAAATCATAGAAGAACTACAACAAAGATTTCAGCAAGCTAGCAGTAAGTTAGATCAGATTAATACATCTGCATTAATAGATCAAGTTTATAGCCAAGAAAAAGTTGGAGTCTTCACCTGTGAACAAATTGATTACTTCTGTCGTATTCTTCCCAACTTACTTCTAGCCTTTGGCTTATTTGGAACTCTTCTAGGTATGACGATTAATTTATCAGCAATTAATCAAACAATCAATCAAACAAATATGACAAATGTTGGTGGTTTAGTGGCGGCATTAAAGAAGCCCTTGGAAGGGATGAGTATTGCTTTCACTACCAGTTTAATAGGCATATTTTGTAGCGCTGTATTAACACTATTTAACGGTTTCAGGAATACTAACCTTGCTAAGTATAGACTTATTAGTTCTCTAGAAGATTATTTAGATAATATTTATCATCCCGAAGTACAGGGTGATACTCGCCTTGATAAAATTGTGCATAGAATGGTATCGCAGCAGGATGAGTTTTTAACTAGATTTGGTTCTACCGTGCGGGATGCCGTGGAACAATCTATAGGAAGTGTGGCAAAACAAATTGCTGAAGGGAATAAAGAAGCCGCAGCTTTAGCCAAACAAGTTTATGAGAGATTTACCGAGTCTGCTGGGACGATATCTGCTGCAGCTAATGAATTTGAGCATACAATCGCAGAAATGAATGCCAAATCTCATATCTTTAAAGAGTCTGCTGAAATTTTTGAAAAAAGCCAATTTCCCCAAAAACTATCAGCATCTGTAGCTGATTTGACTACTATACAAGAGAAATTTTCACAATCGGCGGCAAGTTTAGCTAATACAACTCAATTGATGGAAACAGCAATTTTTGAAATTCAATTCTGTAGTCGAGAATTAACTACATTAGCAATAGATACTAAAACTCTTCATCAAACTTTAATTCAAGTTTTAGAATTGCATCAATCTCATCAAAACTCTCTTAGCCAAATTATTCCTCAACTCAACCAAGGAGCTAATAGTTTTTTACAAGCAGTTAACGCACTTGATAAATTAGAAGAAGAAATTACGAATAAGTCTGATAGTTTGAACAGTGTAAAAAATGCTCTTATACAACTGCTAGAAGTTGAAAAAACTTATACATCACAGGTAAATTTATCAATCGAGTCTTTAGGCGATCGCTTGATTAAAAACCTGTCTCAGGAAATTGAGATATCAAAATCTAATTTTATAGATTCAATTCAAAGTAACAGTGAAAAAATAAGTAAGGAGTATAAAAATACGAGTGTTATCATCATTCAAGGAATAACTAAGCAAATAGAAGTTAATAAGCAAGGATTAGAGATGCTAATTAACAATGTTCAAGAATTTAATCAAGATGTAAACAATATAAAAGATGAGCTTTATCAGCTGAGGCAGGTTATAGAAACGCAAGTAGAAAAACTGTAATTAAGCTTAGATTATTGGCACCTGGAAATTTAAGATTATGGCTCGTCGTTCACGACAGACTGATTACTATGAAGAGTTAAATATTTGGACAGCTTTTACAGATTTAATGTCCAATGCCTTCATGATATTGTTGCTAATTCTGTTAATAGCTAGTACTAAATATGCCGTATCGCAAATTTCTAATACAGAGACACCACCAATTCTCTTAATTAAAGATGAAAATTATAGATTTGATCCAGGCAGCGCAGGAATTCCTCCAGAAATGTTGAATTATATCACTAATAAACTTGTACCTAATATTGAAAAAACGACAAAAGAATTTACCATAAATACAGTTGAAATTATTGGTCACACTGATGAGCAAGCTATTGGTAGTGTATCCAGTAATTTAGACAAGAATTTAGAAGCAGCTGCTAGTAGCCAAGGCTCAGTAAGCACTCTCAAAGCAGGCTCGAATGCTGACTTAGGTTTGATGCGTTCCCTCGCAGTTGTGAAAGAACTCTTGACAATCCAAAAACAACAAGGTATAATGAGAAAAATTAAATTTCGAGCTTATTCAGCGGCACAGTTAATATTACCAAATGGGCAGTTTGCTCCGATTCCACAGGAGCGTCAGTCAGAAGCTACACGACGACGGATTGAAATTCGCTTTACGCGCCTGGGTAAAGAACAAGAAGTGAAGTAAGAAGAATTCAGGAGTCAGTCGTAGGGGCAGGTTTTACAGATTGATTTTCCAGCCCATAAGTTAATCGGCAAAACCTGCCC
>CAZZVG010000198.1:0-8192 GCA_964657295.1 Iningainema sp.
CGCCGTGACTACTACGGATATCATCCACACTCTTACTACCGAGAATACTACCCTTCTGAATACTACGACCGAGTTTATTATTCACATCCTCGTCCTCACGTTCAGCTTGTTATTCCGCTGATTTTCCGGTAGAGGTACGGGTGAAAGTTCATGCCTCCGGGCTGAAGTTAGTTCTTAACTTCAGCCCTAAAATCTGTTTTCCTTAAAGTATCTTGAGAATCATCAACAGTAGTCTAACATTATCTAACGAACCGATATGAAACCAGCCTGTTTAATTGCTCTTTGCCCTTGATCGGTGAGTAAAAGTTTACTATATGCAACACCTGCTTGCTGTTGCCGACCATTGTCTTGTTTAATAATGACAAACAACTTAGCGGTTATTGGATAACTGCCGTTCTTGATCACTTCCGGGTTAAGTTGATTGCGCTTCAAAGGGCACTGGTTTAGTGAAACTGGGGGTTGGCGGTAGAGGGAAACCAGCTGCTTGGTGGTGACTCCTATTGGTAGAGATTTGACCGTACATTGAGGCACGACTGCCCGAGCAGAAGCATAATAAAGACCGCCTGGGGTTTGACTCACGCGGCGCAGAGCTTCTGTGGTAGAATAAACATAATGTACATTTGAACTCAGCACTTGCTTGCCAGAAAATATTGCTGCGTCGGCGTTTTCTGGAAGTTGGGAGAAGAGCGTAATCGCTAGGTTAGATCCCCCTACTTGCTTCCAGTTAGTTATCTTCCCTAAATAAATCTGTTGTAACTGCTCAACAGTTAAGCCAGGAACTTCAAGTGTTTTATTAGCTACTACCGCTACTCCATCCGTACCAACTTGACGTTGAGCAAGTGTAAAGCCGCGCTGCTCAGCTAAAGCGTATTCTGTGGCTGTGAGAGGACGCGAAGATTGAGCAAAATCTAGTTTGCCATCAAGCAACATCCTAATGCCCTCACCTGAACCAGGGCTGCTGCTATCAGGGTTTACATAGTGCAAGTGTAGTTCTGGGCGGGTATTTTGGATATAAGAGTCTACTAGTTGTCTGATTGGTGCCCAGGCTGTACTTCCACCGTAATTGAATGAACCGATGGGAACATTGGGAATCGACTGAAAAGTTGAAGCATTCGGAGAAACAGAAGTGGTGTCTGTATCTTGATTATAAGTAGAGGTTGGGCTACGATCAACGACTAAGCGCGGTCTTAGCCACAACCAAAGTCCGCCAATGATTAAAATTGTAATAAGTTCACCAAAGACTAGACCTCTGATGATTTGTACAGCATCTCTGCTAAGGGGAACACTTGTTTTTTTGGTACTATTTCTCATTTAAGCTTCTTTTATAGCCTTGTCCAATCGTAATATTCGCTTTTGATGAAATTTTTATAAAGATGTTTGAAAATTTACGCTAACATTGTTTCAGTAAAAACTATATCTTGATTCCATCACTAAATATTATTATGATACCCAAATATTTATTAAGTAACTTCACAATCTCCTTGCCAAAAAGTAACCTCCTTGTAGAAGCGAGTCGCAGTAACTGCCTGCCCTAATGAATGCCGATAGAGATTGTTAATTGTGACAGCCTCCATTTTACTTAAAGGTCAACGTGCTAAAGGATGAGCTTAATTAATACAGCCGTAGGGTAGGATCGTAACATGTTAGGCCAATTGCTAGGGAAACGTTATCAGGTTGTTGAAGTTCTCAGTCAAAGTCTGTTCTGTCGAACCTATTTGGTTAAAGATATCAATCTGCTTGATCATTCTACCTGCATCGTCAAACATTTTCTACCTAGCATTCAGTGTCCCATCCCATTAGAAATTCGCAGACGGCTATTTGTGCGAGAAGTAGAAGCTCTAAAAAAATTAGGCGACTACGATTTGGTACCTTATGTTTTAGCTGATTTTGAAGACAACCTTGAATTTTACTTAGTACAAGAGTTTATCGAAGGGCATCCTCTCAATCAAGAATTATCATCTGGTTGTAAATGGTCTGAGAGAAAGGTTTTTCAACTATTGCAAGAGATATTGAGCATTTTGAACTTTGTCCACAACCACGGACTAATTCATCGTGATGTCAAGCCAAGCAATATTATTAGACGAAAGCAAGATAATCGTCTAGTGCTAATTGATTTTGGTGCTGTCAAACCAACGTTGAATCAGTTGGTTGAACATGGCCATGATCTTGATCTTACCACGATCGCGATCGGTACACCAGGGTATATGCCTAATGAGCAACAGCGAGGCAGACCACGTCCTAATAGCGATATTTATGCTTTAGGGATGATTGGTATTCAAGCAATCACAGGGGTACATCCAACACAATTGCTAGAAGACCGCAATACAGGTGAGGTTTCCTGGCAACACTTATCTCCGGTAAGCACTGAGTTAGCCTCAGTACTTAATAAGATGGTAAGGTATCATTGTCAAGATAGATACAATTCGGCGGCAGAAACTCTAGAGGCACTCCTACCCCTTGCGAATCTCTACACGCAAGTAGACAACTTAGACCCTACTCTTACCTCAGCAGATGCTACGCTGTTACTTCAAACTTCCGCTTCCTGGCAGAACAATCACCCAATTATTGAAGGACACAATTCGACACTGCTTCTAGATGACGAGATGAAAGAGACAAGTATTTATACTTTTAGTCAAAAATCTCCTTTACTAATTGGCTTAGTCGCAGGCGCAATTTCTGGTTTAATTCTTATGGTTATAAGTTACTGGTCTATACAACTTATTTCTCCTGTTCCCAAAGGTGAAAGTAATCAACTTCAACTACATCTAGGACGTGGGGAGTAGGGAGTAGGTAGCGACGCCTTCCTTTGCACAGCAGAACTTCAATCTATTATGCATTCCCATCATTGTCTTTGTTCGGTTTGTAAGTGATTGTGATTATACTGGGTACTATCTCTATAAATCAAAAACGCTACAAGCGCGATGACAGCTAAGTTGATAGCTAGAAGCCCAAAAGCACTCCTCAGCGAAAGCTTCATATTCATTTAAAAATCCCCGATACTAATCGACACCCGTGTGGCTTCAGTACTCCTATGCTGACGTCCTCCCACCAACACATCTGATTGAAACTACTTTATTTTACAGCTAAAGCTATCATCTATAAAAAACATGAACATTAGATCACGAGTCAGTAGTTGAAATGCATTACTTGAATCTCAAAGCACTTCTCTCAACCGATGGTATCGTCTTTATTCTCAATTAATGCCTGCTATTATAACTGTATAAATAAAAACGTAGCTTAGTATACATTTTGATTTATGAACTGACTACCAAACATCAATTATCCGTTAAACTAAGAGTTTAGCTCTACTCGTAACGCATCGTATACCTTTAGGTAGTGGCCCGATTGGCTGGCGAGGGCGCAGAATAGCTAAAATCCATGAGTATCAGTGGTGATTATTGATAATGAAGAAATTAATTAAAGGTCTGCGTGAATTTAAAACTAGCTATTTTTCCACGCATCAAGAACTGTTTGAGCAGCTTTCTCATGGTCAAAAGCCTAGGGTGCTATTTATTACTTGTTCTGATTCGCGTGTCGATCCAAACCTGATTACACAAGCCCAATTAGGTGAATTATTTGTCATCCGCAATGCCGGCAACATTATTCCACCATATGGAGCTACCAATGGCGGTGAAGGTGCTACAATTGAATATGCTGTCCAAGCTTTAGATATTCGGCAAATTATTATCTGCGGGCACTCTCATTGCGGTGCTATGAAAGGGCTAATGAAGTTAAACAACCTGCGAGATGATATGCCGCTCGTGCATGATTGGCTGAAATATGCAGAGGCAACGAGAAGACTGGTTTTAGACAACTACAGTCAGTACGAGGGAGAAGAACTGCTAGAAATTATAATTGCAGAAAATGTACTGACTCAAATCGAGAATTTGCGGACGTATCCAGTGATTCACTCTAAGCTCTATCAAGGGCAATTGAGCATTTATGCTTGGATATATCACATTGAGACAGCAGAAGTTTTCGCATATGATCCGTATAAGCACGCTTATGTCTTGCCTCAAAGTCAGCTTCAAGAGTCTGAGTTAGATGAGCCGTTGTTAAACCAGTTTCCAAATGGCAATGTAGCAATACGTTCTCAGGAAACTCAGCCTGAACCTCCTCATAAATCCAGTACCCCGGCAAGTCTGGATCCCAGGACATGGCTCTCACCAGAGCAGTTAGAGCGAATCTATCGAGGATCAAATAAGGCAAATTGAGGATTGAACTAAAAAACTCCGATATATGTGGAACCCGTGCGTTTTTAAACCACGGATGAAACACAAACGCTCATTAAAATGAGCGTCAAATGACTTGCCATGAGTTATGAGCAAGAAGCTGACAATCGATATTGTGTAGCATTTTGAGTAAGTCGTTTGCCAGTCTTGAAATTGTGCAAACTAGTTGAAACCATTACCAATGACAAATGACAGCCTTAACTAGTTAGGTTGATTAGCATACCGACTTACTTAGTTTTTATTAAGTTGTTTACGATGAAACTTAATTCCCACAAAAATATCATAAACAAATTCAAAAAAGTCTTTTTTCTGTAGCAGTCCCGAAGATAAGTGACAGCCTTTCTCAACTAACAGCGGCTTCATCAGCTCATATGTAGGTTGGTAATTATACCAGGGAATAGAAGGCCATAAATGATGAATTAAGTGGTAATTTTGCCCCATAATCAAGATATTCAGAACTGGGTTGGCATAGACGCGAGCATTCATCCAGCGATCGCGTTCTTGGTGAGGACGATGAGGTAAATAATCGAAAAATAAACCCAGTGCTAACCCAACTACAGCAGAAGGGATAAACCAAAAATTGAGAACATATCCCAAAAAGTGGTATTGAATTGAGAGCGCGAAAATTGCCACAACAAACAAGCGACTGAGAAACCATTCTAGTAACTCAGACTTGCGCCACAGTTGTCGTTTAAAGAAAAAGACCTCATGGTACAAAAAGCGCACTGGCAGTAACCACAGGGGACCACCCGTAGAAACATAGTGATCAGGGTCATTTTCCGGGTCATTAACATGAGCGTGGTGTTGCAGATGCACTCGCGTAAACACTGGAAAGGCGAAAACTAGCATTAAGGCACTGCTATGCCCTAAGATGGCATTAATGACTCGGTTACTATGAGCAGATTGATGACAGGCATCGTGAATCACTGTCCCGGCAATGTGTAAAGCCAGAGTGTTAGCGCAAAAACACAGCCAGTGCGGCCATTGCCACAGCCAGTAACCAAAGTTAGACGACACAAATATTCCCACAGCCGCCAAAAACATGAGCATCGTGGTATGAAAACCACCTGGAGATGCTAATAATTCTTTGGGCGGAACTGTCAGTGGCTTCTGTACCTCAGATGCCATCAGCATTGTCAAATCCTGACTCATGGAAGATTTATGATGAATATAAAGTACAACTTAACAAATAATAAAGTTTTGTGTCGGAAAATTCATCCATTTTGTTGCGGTTTCTGACTATGTAATAGTTTTATCTCTATTTATACAGCAGTATATAACTGTATGAAAAAACAAAGTATACCCTATTAATACGGAAGAGGCTCCTCAGAATACCAAGATAAATAACCCCTGTTGGGAGTATACAGCCAAAAACCCATATAAATAAATACAAATTCTCATAGGAGCAATGAGTGCAGGAACGATTTCCGTGCCTTAAGAACAGCACCAAAAAAAGAAATTTAGAAGAGATCAAGAGCATTCGCAGCAGTAAATCGTCTTTTGGGGAAGCACGCGCCCCCGTCAATCACTTTGCACTCACGAATTTTTAATTTCAAGGGAGCGGTACTAGTGAATCAGCAGCAACAGACATAGAGAGCCGTCTTAGTTTAAGATAAATCCCTGAGTAGCTCCCTAGATTCAGCTCCCATGCAATTAAGAGATTCTGTACGCCGAACAAAAATTGTTGCCACGATTGGTCCTGCCACCAGTAGCCCAGAAATGCTCAAGGCTATTATTGAAGCAGGTGCAACGACGCTACGATTAAACTTCTCTCATGGTACTCATAGCGACCATCAACGCAGTATCCGCTTGATTCGGCAAATAGCCTTTGAACTGAATCAACCAGTCGCCATTCTTCAAGACTTGCAAGGACCAAAAATCCGCTTGGGTAAGTTTGAAAATGGATCTGAGGTGTTGGCAAAAGGCGATCGCTTTATCTTGACCAATCGTCAGGTGACTGGCACAAAAGAAATGAGCTGCGTCACTTACGATTATCTAGCAGAGGAAGTCCCTTGTGGGGCAAAAATCCTCCTTGATGATGGACGGGTAGAAATGCTAGTCGAGGAAGTTAACCGCGAAAAAGGTGATTTGCACTGTCGCGTCACTGTCGGTGGCAAACTTTCTAACAATAAAGGCGTAAACTTTCCAGGAGTTTACCTGTCAATTAAGGCAATGACCGACAAAGACCGTAAGGATCTGATATTCGGTCTAGATCAGGGTGTAGACTGGATTGCACTTTCCTTCGTCCGCAACCCACAGGACATGATAGAAATTAAAGAATTAATTTCTAGTGCAGGTAAACAGGTGCCCGTCATTGCCAAAATTGAAAAACACGAAGCCATTGAACAAATGGAGGCAGTTCTAGCTTTGTGTGATGGTGTGATGGTGGCAAGAGGCGACTTGGGTGTGGAACTGCCAGCAGAAGATGTCCCCGTGCTGCAAAAGCGACTGATTAGTACCGCCAATCGCTTGGGGATTCCCATTATCACCGCCACTCAGATGTTAGACAGCATGGTCAACAACCCCCGTCCAACTCGTGCCGAAGTATCAGATGTAGCCAACGCGATTTTGGATGGTACGGATGCAGTCATGCTCTCGAATGAAACTGCCGTTGGCAATTTCCCAGTGGAAGCTGTAGCGACAATGGCGCGAATCGCCGAACGCATTGAGCAAGAGGAGGCACTGCATACCAACAAACTTCAGGTCAAAGATCTTCGACGTTCTATTCCCAATGCCATTAGTCAAGCTGTAGGTCAAATTGCCGAGCAACTGAAAGCAGCAGCAATTATGACTCTCACCCAAACCGGAGCAACAGCCCGTAATGTCTCCAAATTTCGCCCTCAGACACCCATATTAGCAGTGACACCCCATGTGAATGTGGCTCGACAGCTTCAGCTGGTATGGGGAGTGAAACCATTGTTAGTGCTAGAACTGCCTTCTGCCGGCAAAACATTTCAAGCAGCTATAAACGTCGCGCAGGAGAAAGAGCTATTATTCGAGGGAGATTTAGTCGTGATGAGCGCCGGCACGCTCCAAGGAGTTGCCGGATCGACAGATTTGATTAAGGTTGAGGTCGTGACGGCAGTACTCGGCCAGGGAATTGGACTTGGACAAGGTTTTGTGAGTGGTCGTGCACGGGTAGCTAACACTGGTATGGATGCCAGTAACTTTAATTCTGGAGATATTTTAGTTGCTCCGCGCACTAGCGCTGATTTTGTGGAGGCAATTCGTAGAGCCGGTGGAATTATTACCGAAGATGATAGTCTCACAAGTCATGCAGCAGTCATTGGTTTGCGTCTTGGTGTACCAGTGATTGTTGGTGTCAAACAAGCAACACAAGTGATTCGAGATGGAGCTATTTTGACGATGGATCTGCAACGAGGGCTAGTTTACTCAGGGGCAATGGGAACGCCTTGAACGGATGAGCGTTTGTTGATTGGGGCGGTTTTAAATAACATGTATTGAAACGATATCTTGCTAACACTCGCCCCGACAGTTGGTGGTTGTATTTTCTTACAACCACTCATCATTAACAAATAAGTATATATTTTCTGGAAAAACTCCAGTTTTCAAGATGGATGAGGTTTAAGTAGATAAATTTCATTATATTAAAAAATATTGCTCCATTGCTCAAGGCATACCAACAAAAAACAGCTATTATAGTAGTAGTGTTTTTGATACATCAAATCTTTATATATAGCTATTTGCTGTCTTTTATCAAGGAAAAAACTTTGCTATATAATTTTGTTAAAATAAACACTAAGATAATAATCCAGGGTATCAGACTATCTGATGAGAGGAAAAAAGGCTGAAGAGTAAACACAACACTATTTAAGGGTTGTAAAGTTACTTAGAACCTTTTCATCCTTTTGACGAGTAGACTCTTAATGTATAAAAGCCTTAAATATAATCAGGACACGATAGGATGGCAATTTAATTTTGTAACTTGATTTTTAATTA
>CAZZVG010000199.1:0-8174 GCA_964657295.1 Iningainema sp.
CCCCCTCCCCCTCCCTACCTTAATTGCTAAGTTATTGGTATCATAAATTGCTAAGAATTTTGGAGTTTTCCGAAAATCACTATGTATACTCTTAGCTAAATTATTGCAAACTCATTACGGAAAATTTTTATGAAGTCCTTTAGACCTAAAATTTTGATGCTGGTTTCTGTACTTACCTTAGCCAGCTGCGATTATTTACCTGGTTTACACGCACAGGCAACACAAAGCATCTTACCGCCACAACCAGCTGTCAACGAACCGATTACCCTAACTTATCAAGTTGAGTCCTACGATAGTCCGATTATGGGAGAAAATAGGACTTATGGCGTTTCTTTACCTCCAGGATATGTAGAAAACCCAACTCAGCGCTATCCAGTCATTTTTCTGCTTCATGGTGGACACGGAAATCCCAAAGACTGGTTTGAGCAGAAGGGGGCTGCACTCAAAACCCTCGCAAAATTGTATACCTCAGGGAAGCTTTCACCTAGTATTGTGATTACACCCGATGGTAATGATGATCGTGGTTCAAGCGCTCGTTGGGATCCTCAATATATTGATGGTCCTCATGGTAAAGTTTCCACAGCAGTTGGAAACGAACTTGTAAAAGTCGTCCAAACCCGCTATCGTACAATACCCAACCCGGATTTTTGGGCGATGGGGGGACTATCTTCTGGTGGTTGGGGAGCAATGAATGTGGGATTGCATAACTTAAATAACTTTTCTATTTTGTTTAGTCATAGTGGTTATTTTAAGGATAAGAGCGGTCCGCAAAACAGTCCGATAAGTTATGTTGATACTATCCCGCCAGAAGCTAAAAAACGCTTGCGTGTTTACCTAGATTCTGGTACTTCAGATACCGAAGAACTTGAACAAGCTAGAGATTTTACTCAGGTGCTTAAGCAACAAAAAATTTATAATATGTTTCGTCAGTATCCCGGAAGTCATACTTGGACCTACTGGCGTGAACACCTGGCAGATTCCTTAACATTTGTCGGCCAACAATTTCAAATCTCGCAGATAGCCCACGCTACTGATATCAGCTTAGAGCAAAATCAAAATAAGAATAAATTATGGTTTTGGATGAAATAATCATTTATTTCTAATTTATGAAGTGTCTGCCCTGGCAGTCTTTTTAGTCTAACGTTTACTAGTATTTAACTCAGGTGAGCAACAACGAAACTAATATAAAGAACAAGTAAAAATTTCTCGCGTCTACATTATCCCAATTTCTGCTCTTCCTGTAAGCATTCAGCCATTGGTTATCTTTCATCAAAATGTATTATCTGTAAGAATTAAGCAGATGGATTATTGAATGTTTACACGAGTCACTTTTTAGCTCATCTTTGAGATGGCGATCGCCCTGATGCTTACCTTTGTCTACTAAAATCCCAAAACCTCAATCAAGTTGGGACATCGTTTGTCTAGTTTGAATATTGTCACTCCTTGATTGAAAACCCAAAGCCGGAAAATTCTCACAGACTTACCATAGCGCGTTCTTACAAGAACTCCTACCCTCCGCCGCCTATCTTATAATTAATGACTAATGACTAATGACTTAAGAAATCGACTCGGACTTTGGAGTGCAGCAATCCTAACAGGACTAGTTGGCGTTGTGAATTTGCTGTCATCAGTGACACCAAACCAACACGGGCGAAATCATTGGTTAAAGCACTTTTTGCCCTTTGAGATTACTGCCAGCGGTCATATATTTGCAGCACTAACTGGGTTTGTTTTGCTGACACTCGCAACAAATTTATTGCGCCGGAAACGAGTCGCCTGGTTGCTTACCATTGGTTTACTTATTATTTCCATCATTAGTAACTTACTCAAGGGACTGGATTTTGAAGAAAGCTTTCTATCAGCAGTTCTGCTAGCGCAATTACTTCTGATGCGACACGTGTTTACAGCAAAATCAGATCCTCCTTCGATAGCACAGGGAGTCCGGGTATTGATAGGTGCTTTACTCTTTACCTTGGCTTATGGAACTATTGGGTTTTACTTATTAGACGGCAAATTTTCGGAGGATTTTAATTGGAGTGAAGCCGTAGGTCAAACTCTGGCAATGTTCTTTACAGAAGATAACCTAGGACTAAAACCACAAAGTAAGTTTGGAACTTTTTTCGCCAATTCTATCTACGTCATCGCCGCCAGTACAATTACTTATGCTTTGTTGATGCTTCTCAAGCCAGTATTTGTACGTGATTCTACGGAACCACGAGAGCGGCAAAGGGCAAGAGAAATTGTGGAAAAGTACGGCTGCTCTTCTTTAGCAGCGTTTACTTTACTCAGTGATAAAAGTTACTATTTTAGTCCTTCCGGTCGTAGTGTCATCGCTTATGTTCCCAAAGGAAGAGGAGCGATCGCCTTGGGAGATCCCATTGGTCCTATTGAAGATCGAAAGGAGGTTATTGTTGCTTTCCAGCAATTTTGCCAACGGAATGACTGGTATCCAGCTTTCTACCAAACTTTGCCCGATGAGATAGACATCTACAAGTCTTTAGGGTTTAAAGTTCTGAATATTGGCAAAGAAGGGGTGGTTGATCTAAACGCCTTTTCCTTACAAGGAAAGGCAGGTAAGAATCTTAGAACCCCTCTGAATCGCATGACAAAGATGGGGTACAAAGTCAAATTTTACCAACCGCCAATTTCCCATGATTTATTGCGGCAAATGAAACCAGTCAGCGACGAATGGCTGCAAATGGTGCAAGGCTCAGAAAAACACTTTTCTTTAGGTTGGTTTGATGAAACTTACCTGCGGGAATGTGAAATTGCTGTAGTCTATTCCCCCAACTCAGAAATTGTCGCTTTTACCAACCTGGTACCAGAGTACCAACTCAACGAAATTACGAACGATCTCATGCGCTATCGTCGTGCCATTGAGAATGGCATGATGGACTTTTTATTTATTTCTATGTTTCAACACTACAAGGAAATAGGCTACGACAGCTTTAATATTGGTCTTTCTGTCCTTGCTGGAGTTGGTGAAACTGCCGAGTCTCGCCGCTTAGAAAAGGTATTGCGCTATTTATACAAGCATTTGGAACGCTTCTACAACTTCCAAGGTTTGTACGCATATAAAGACAAATTTCACCCCCGTTGGGAACCACGTTACCTAGTTTACCCCAGCTTAACTGCTTTACCAGATGTCGTCGTAGCATTGATTCGGGCAGATTCAGGCGATCGCCTCCTCGATTATTTTAGACCTGGTGCTTGATTTTAGTCAGTATATGATACTAAGTTAGCTCAAAAGCTTGCTGAATCAAATATTAAAGCTTTTTAGCTAATCCTATCCGCTTACACTGCTGCTGACAATTATCAGTAATGTAGCTAAATCGTCCATAGTGCTAGGCACTACGACTTAACTGATAGTGGGGAATCGGCTGATTACTGATTACTGCATAGAGAACATCTGGGTCAAGATCGGCTCCAGATCGCCATTGGATTGTGCCTACTTCATGGTTTACTTCTACCATCCCAAAGTATTTTTGATCTTGCAATGGCTCAAAAACACCTGTGAATTCGATTAGGTTGCTAATATCAACTACTCCCTCAACACCATCTTCAAAGCGGATATATAGTTGGTAATTTTCTCTTGGTTCTGCCGCAACAATATCTCTTAGCATATTTCACTACTCCAGTGGTAAGACTTTGTTTAAGGTTTGATTGTCTCTAGCTAGTTCCCAATTCTCCATCAATTCAGTTGGATGTAATATTGCCCATTCTGATACCAGTTTAAAAGCTCTAGAGCTAAGTGAACCTTCGAGAATTTCCAACGTTTCAATACTGATTATCGCTTTTTGTTGGTTATATCGTACATGAAAGTGCGGTGGTGGGTGGTCATTGTAGTACATTGTAATGATGATTCCGAAAAAACGGCTAATTTCTGGCATTAGTTCTCCAAGTTTTTAGCTTTCCTTTGGTGGTAGACGAACTGAAGGTGCGGAATTGCCCGCAGTTCAGGCAACTTGACATTTTTACAGTACATGTGTACTATATAAGAAGAACTATAAGTTTTTTGTAAGGTGAATTAGCACTCACACGCGCTCCGTAATTCTTACATCATGCATTAGACCCAATATTCGGTTATACCGTTTCTCCATGAAGCTGCGCTAAATCAGTTCTTTTTCTTAGCCCTCTTTTCAAGGAGAGCCAGTGCTGCGCTTTGGTTCCCAAAGTTAAAGCGTAGGAGCGTTGGGTATTTCAAAGCTGACTTTTACTAGGGTATGCGAAAATATGACAAACGTTAATAAATCTACCAATCAGAAAACAAAGTTCACCCTTTACGACTTTGCCGGCAAGGAAAAAGCTTACTACTTAGTAGACAGAATCAACATAGAAAGAAGCAATAGCGTTCAGGAGCCAACTGTAGCTCATAGTATCATTATTATCGACCGTTCTGGCTCGATGTCTTATGATATTCAGGCGTTGAAAGAGACTCTAATTAAGCTTTTGACACTCGACGAGTACATCAATTTTAAACTCGTTGTTACTTTAATCTCCTATTCTTCCAAAGGAGACGTAACCTGTCACTTCCAAAGAATTTCTATTCAAGAAGTGATGAAACAAAATTCTCCCTACTTGGAAGAAATTAAAAAAATTCAGGCTACCTATTTAACCTGCATCTCCCAAGCAATGGAGATGGCGAAATCTCTGATTAATGCTGAAGAGGTTACAGGCATAACTTTGCACAGTGATGGCTACGCTAATGATAGCAGTCCCAGTGCAGAAGTCAGAGCGTTAGAGTTGATCTGCTCTGAACTACAGGGCATGAATGTTTTTGTCAACACCATTGCTTATTCTAATGCTTCTGACTTTAAACTACTTGCCAAAATTGCTAACACAGTATCAGGTTTATGTATTAAAGCTGGTGATGTGAAAGAAGTTTATGACGCTATTTACAGCACTGCCAAACTTTTAGGTGGTTCAGTTGCACCAGTGATAGAAGAAACTCTTGCTGCTGATTACAGCTATCAAATTTTCTTGTCTAGAAGTGCCAAAAAAATTAATGGTTCGGTAGGGACGTTGAAAATTTATGGGCTGAAGCCAGAAGATGAGGTGACTGTCTATAAATACAAGCAAATTACCGCATTAGCGTATGAACAGTTAAATGTGGCAACAGCACAGAATGATGAGTCAGTGTATGCATTTGCTATGGCTCATTTAGCTGAGGGACATTTAAATACTGCTAAATTTGCGATCGCCAGTACTTTTAACGCTACGTTAACCGAAAAACACTTCCGAGCACTAACCAACGAACAAATTGCTGATTTTGCCCAAGATATTGACATTGCACTCTTTTATCCCAACGTCTTGTGCGAGCATGAAATTAGAGATCGAGTTAAGGTAAATAAGAAAATTTCTCTAATAGAACTTCTGAAAATTTTTGAAGAACATCGTCACAGCATTATCGTTAACCTCAAGCACCTACAGAAAAATTACCAACGAAAAGGCATTCAAAGAGTTAATGGTTCCAGAGATGAAAATGGCAACCTGATCAAGCCTTGGCTGACGACGGAATATGTAAATCGAAGTGAATATGTTGAGATGGGTGTATTTGAGATTAATCGCAACACTGCCACTATCAATATGCTGATTTCTCGTAAAGTCAGACTTGTTAAGGCTGAAGACCACACCCCAATTATTGAGGTTGCAGGTTTATTGGTGAACAATCTGGCTACTTTTAATAATTACACCATCGTCAGCGATGGTGAAGTTAATGTCAAGTCACTGCAAGTAAAAATTAGTAGTAAAAAAGTCTTTGATTTGCTTCAGCAAAAAGGCATACTGGAAGCACAGGAGTTTAACTTCCGCACTGACTATAACATCGAACTAGAAAATTTACCCCTTGTCCCTTTTGACGGACAGTACGATCGCATTGATGATTTGTTCGATCAAATTTTAGAAATCAAAGTTCTTTCTAGTATGATTTCTGCCTGCTTGAAAGAAGAATCAGATATCTTTTTACCAGAACAGTTAGAGGAGTTAAAAAAGCATTATCTTTCCAAAAATCAATACATCAACTTCCCAACAACTAACGAATACAGCGACATCAAGGAAGCTTTAGCTAACGGCACTCTTGATTCGCGAGTCAGTTATAAAATTGACATTGGTAGCGCATTGATTCTCAACCTCAGCAAGATTCCATCGGCAAATAAATTTCTGGATAGAATGTATCAGGCTTATGATACAGAGACTGGAGAGAAACTCAATCCTCCTACCTTTGAAATGGCTTTCGTTCCTCATATCGCTTTTAGACACAAACCACTGTCATCGCGGATAAAAATTACAAAAGTGGATGACTTGATGAAACCAATTTTTGATGACTTTTTGGGATTGGAGAAGAACGGAATCGTTGAGGGTTTGCTGACAAAAGTCGGTGCTGGTTTGATCTGGCAGGTTTTGCAGAAGTGGAATGATCAATCTGTCAGCAAAGAGGAAATTGTTGCAGCTTTGACGACAGCAAGTCATAAGTTAGAGAAATATGTAGAAAGAATTTACCAGGATAAGATTTGTCCTTTAGTTTTCTACATCGGTTCTACAGGACTTTTACCAGACGAGATAAAAGCAAAAGCTGCAACTTATGAGGAACTTGCAGCCAAATATCCGAATTTGCAATTTTCCAAAGATGAACAAGCCGGAACATTTTTTGAAATCGGTCAAAGCATTCTTAGTGTCTATGCCAAGACGGAGTATTATACTAAGAAGCAATTAGCACTCAGCATTTAGTCAAATCGCTAACTGCTACAAAATTCCAATCATATGCAGTAAACCATGACCAGTAATCAACTCGATCATCAAGGCAATAAAGCCAAGCATGGCGATTCTACCATTCCAAACTTCGGCTGAAGTCGTCATACCCCACTTCCAACGTTCGGGTGGATAGATTTTCACCTTTTTCTTCATCTGACTGACTTGCGAGAGTTTCAGATTGGGTGATTTCAACGCCTCAAGAACCATATCGGCTAGCGCGTTAATAAATGTTGGATTTGTGTTGAGGGCAGGCACGCGTCGGAAGTGATGAATTCCTGATTTTTCAGCGACTTCCCGATACTCCATATCTATTTCTTGCAATGTCTCAATATGTTCTGAGACAAAACTGATAGGGACAACAGCCAAATCTTTCACGCCCTTTTCGCCGAGTTCCTTAATTGCATCCTCTGTATAAGGTTGAAGCCATTCAACCGGACCCACACGACTCTGATAAGCTAAAGTATGAGAATTTGGTCGATTGAAAGTTTGCATAATCTGCGAAGTGCATTCCTCAATCTCTTGCTGGTAGGGATCGCCAGCTTCGTCAACATAACTTTTGGGAACGCCGTGGGCACTGAAGAAAATATGAACTCGATCTGGATCTTCGGATCTATCTACCTCTTGGGCGATTAATTCCGCCATCGCTTGGAGGTAACCGCTTTGTTTGTACCAGGAGGGAATAACCGTGTAATCAATCTGTTGGAGTTGAGAGTTGTCTCGCCAAAGTCTTTCTAAAAGCCGGAAGCTAGAACCACTGGTACTGATAGAAAATTGGGGATAAAGAGGTAAGATTACAAGACGTTCAATGTTGTCTTGAGTAATCCGAGCGATCGCCTCTTCTGTGTAAGGATGCCAGTAACGCATTCCAACGTAGATATTCGTTTCCAGTCCCAAAACACGCAACTGTTCCTTCAAGGCTTGTCCTTGGGCTTCAGTGATGCGTCGCAGTGGAGAACCGCCACCAATTAGCTTGTAGTTTTCCTGAGATTTTTGAACTCGCCTTGAGGCGATAAGCCTTGCCAGGGGTTTTTGCATCCAGGGAAAGGGTAGGCGGATAATCTCTGGATCAGAAAACAAGTTATACAGGAACGGCCCAACATCCTCTAATTTATCTGGACCACCGAGATTTAGCAATAAGACGCCTACAAGACCCATAGCAGCAAAAGTCCCTCAATCTTTTCAGCTTTTTTCACTAATGTTAACAATATATCTT
Source organism: Iningainema sp. (assembly GCA_964657295.1). Classification (GTDB taxonomy): domain Bacteria; phylum Cyanobacteriota; class Cyanobacteriia; order Cyanobacteriales; family Nostocaceae; genus Rhizonema. The sequence goes on from CAZZVG010000199.1 coordinate 7,964, forward strand.
TAATTAAAGAGATATCGTTAAAAGTAAGTAAAGAACCAGTGGCAACAAATTCCAAAGATTGGAGTTACCGCTATCAGTTGTCATCTACATGGTTTATCCATCTAGCAGTTAGTGTAGGTGGAGAAGCGCGTTCCTCGCAACTGGCTTTACAAGGTTTAACAATTTACTCAGATAGCAGGGGGCGGGGATGCTGGGATCAGGGCTGGGTGGG
>CAZZVG010000200.1:0-8167 GCA_964657295.1 Iningainema sp.
TCAAGTCCAACAAGGCATCTTCAAACCCAGGAATTGGAACTGACTGGTTAGGTAGAGAAATTTGCTTACTGAGATAGCTAAACTTTTTCTGAGCATTTGGATAAGGCAGGCTGTGACGTTCTAGTTGACGATCTGGCAAATTCACAATCCAGTAATGAGAAATTCCTGCTTCTGCATACAACGACAGCTTTGTTGTTTGATCATAATCTAGAGTTTTATCCGAAATTTCAATCGTCAACAAAATATCTTCAGGGTAGGGATGGTGCGCGAGATAATCTTCATCTCTTCCCTGTGCAATGACAACATCTGGTTCAGGCTCACTTTGATTGGGGATAGTGATCGGATCTTGACTACGGATGACTGCGCGATACGGCTTAAGCCGTTGCAACGCATCGCCTAAAAGCCGATCTAGTTGGCGGCACAAAATAGAACTACACACTGTATGCGGCGTGCCCTTTGCAGTCATTTGAATCAGTTCTCCTCGAATCAATTCGATGCGATGGCCCTCCGTTAGGAATCCGAGTTCAATCAGCTGATGATACTCATCGATTGTGAAAAGCTTCGGTGTCGCCATCATGGAACATTCATGATAATAGATCTGTTTCCACTTTAGCTTCCCAACGCCTCAAACTGCTGCCAGCAGAGGTACAAGGCACGCGGGACATGAAAGCAGCCTTTCCATTTGCCGCCTTTAAGGTTCAACAGGACTTCCCCACGACGATTGAGGTAGCCAAACCACTCACCGTCCCGAGGATCTGCAAAGTGCGACCAAGCGTAATCATGCATCTTTTGATACCATTCCCAACATGCCTCACGTTTTGTCAGGCGATAGCCCATTGCTAGGGCAACTAAAGACTCTAAATGTACCCACCAAAGCTTTTGATCCCATTCCAGTTGCTGTGGCGGATGACCATCCGCATCCATAAAATAATACAATCCACCGTATTCGCTATCCCAAGCAAAATTTAAAATATTTAGCACCACATCAACAGCTTGGTTAATAGTTTTGGTATCGTTGTTCCGACGGGCAATGTCCATAATAAACCACATGGCTTCGATACCGTGGCCGGGATTAATTAAACGCCCTTCAAAACAATCAATGTGGGAACCATCGGGAGCAACGTTTTCATACATCAGCCCCCGATGTGAGTCAAGAAAATCACCCATGACTTCCCGAACAGTCAAATCTAGGACATTCTCCAGCGTTTCATTGGGCAGCAGCCATTCCATTTCCAAACTCAGGTTGGCTAAAATCATGGGCACTGCCAAGCCTTTTATTTGACGTGTACCGGGATAAGTCTTGTTATAGTTGCCCTTCGGGTTATCCTTGCGCCGCAAAACGTTGTTGTAAGCTTGCATTGCCACATCCTTTGCCCAATCTTCCCCAACAGCAAGAGCATATTGACTAAATGCCATCGCCGCAAAGCAATCAGAAAAGATATTGTAGGGCTGTACCAACGGTTTGCCTTCACGAGTCAGGGCAAAGTACCAATTGCCATCAGTATCTCTGCCGTGTTGTGCAAGAAAATGAGCACCATTACTGGCAATTTTCAGCCAGTTTGCACGTTTTTCTAACTGGTTGCAAAGCATGGAAAATGTCCATACTTGGCGGTTTTGTAGCCAAATAAACTTGTCTGTGTCATAAACTTTGCCTTCGCGATCCAGGCAGGTAAAATAGCCGCCAGACTGCCAGTCGAGCGAGTGTTTTTCCCAAAATGGGAGTACGTCGTTGAGAAGCGCGTTTTTGTAAAGTTCAGCAAGCACTTTAAAATCCTGCCCCATAAATCGCCATTACCATGATTAATTTTTAACTCATGGTAGCGCTACTTGCAGCTTACGCGCTTGCCGACGCAAGCGCTCAAGGCGCGATCGCAAATCCTGAATCGCTTGCTGAATTTCTACGTTTGGCCAACGGGAATCCCAAATTCCTTCCTCCTGCTGACGTAGTTCTACTCGTTCAAACAACTGACCAAAAGTTTGGGGTTGTGTTAATTCCTGAACGAACCATTGGGTTGTCACACCTAAGGTATTTGCTAGAACTGCTATATCCGTTTCAGAAGGCTGATAACCGTTAAGAATGCTACTCCAAATTATCCGCAGTTGGTGACGTGTTCGCAAGCGAGTTTCAATTGCTGCAGCTGACTCCATTAACAACGCCTGCTTTTGTCTCCCCATTTTTGCCCACTCGCTTAACTGGTTCGCCATACCCACGTCAGTTCGTCCGGTTACCCTTGCTGAAGTCACAACCCGCACTAAAGGACTGTGGCGAAAACGGGCATTCACTCGCATTAGAGAACGGCAAAAAGCGACATCCTCTGGAGTTCGGACAGCGGGTAAGCCTCCCGCTAAGGCATACATTTCTGTAGTAACGGCCAAACTTGCTCCATTATATTGGTAGTGTCGGGGAAAAGGGTCATAAGGATCAGGGTCAAGGTAACTTTCTAATTCTGCAATCAAATAACGGTAGCCCACTATTTGCAGATGGCAAGTTCTGGCATAGGAATGGAGTGCAGCGCGACCGTTTGCTTCAGCGAGAATTCGTCCTCCCACGGCATCAACACCGCAGGCAATTTCGTATTGGGTAGCAGCAACCCAAGTTGGACTCACTTGGGAGTCGCCATCAGTGGAAGCAATTATCCCTCGTCTGTTTCCCAAACTGTTCAGCCGACGGTATGCCTCGTCCATCAAAATCTGCCGGACTCGACCGATGTAAGCCTCGGCAGGAAGTAGAGTTTTCTCAACAACGTGCAGTGCTAAATCCGGATGTTGTTGGGCAAAATCACGGGCGATCTCTACTGAATCATCGGTGCAATTATTTGCTAGGAGAATAATTTCGTAACATGTTGGGTCTAAGCGCTGTCCTTTTAGATCTATTTGTTCTGCTAAAGCAGTGAGAGTTGCTACCAAATGTTCTGCTTCGTTGCGGACAGGAACAATAACGCAAACTTCACAATTTTGTGAAGGTGGTATTTTGACTAAAGGTTGAGAAAAGTCTATACAGTCAGCAACTCTTTGCAAACCCTCACTTTCGATAAAAACCATTTTTCCATCTCCGGGAAAAAAGACAGAGCGCATTCATCTAAAACTTGCCTTTTTAATTTTTGATTTACACGATTTATTATTTGAAGTTCATGACTCACTTTTCATCCATCTACGGAAAGATTAGTGTTAATTGAAACTCTATCAATAGATTTAGCCGAGAAAATTCGTAAGTTGTGTTTTATAAAAATAACTTTTCCAAAAGGTATTTGGTTATTAGCTATTAGCTTTTTTGTCAGTGATTCTCACTGCTTCCTATAAAAAATGGCTCACTCAATAACAGGAAAAAATTCGATTTATTTTTTTAAAGTATAATAAAAAACTTATATAATTTGCTTCACCGTGATTGTGCTGTTAATAAGCCGAAAGAAAGAAGTGTTACAGTTTACAAAAAGTCACAATAATGCTGACAATTATGAGCTATGAGCAGACCAATGCGAAAATAATGAAACTTTGTAGTGAGCGCTTGAGATCTGAAAATCCATAGCAGAAAGAATCTTGAAATTTATTCCTTGTGAGTGAGGAATTTCTATAAACGTGCAGCTTAATCTATAAGTCGTTTTCTACTATACGAAATTTTATGCAGCAAATTGAAGCAGTTGTCGCCAAAGTTAATGACTTGCAGGATGGTGAAAAGCGTCAGGTTTCTGTTGGCAAAACAGACGTACTGCTGATTCGGGTTAATGGAAGCTTTCACGCCCTTGCTGCGTATTGCACTCACTATCAAGCACCGTTAGCAGAAGGAGTACTTAGTGGAGATTGTATTGTTTGTCCCTGGCACAATGCTTATTTCCAGATTACAACAGGTGACCAACAAGAGCCACCAGGTTTAGATTCTCTACCATGTTATCAGGTGAGAGTGGACGGTGAAAATGTGATTGTTAGCGTACCGGAAAAAGCATCTGGTTCGAGAACGCCTGCGATGGCACAATATAATAGTAGTGCGGATGGACGCACATTTGTGATTTTGGGAGCAGGTGCGGCCGGTGCTCATGCAGCAGAAGCATTGAGAACTGTAGGCTATCAAGGGCGTATCGTTATGGTAACTCGTGAAAACGAACTGCCTTATGATCGCACTTGGTTAAGCAAAGACTATTTTAACGGTGAAGTTCCTCGGGATAAAATGCCTTTGAGATCGCTAGAGTTTTACAAAGATCACAATATAGAGGTTCTGTTAAATAAACAGGCGGTGCATGTTGATGCTACAGCAAAAAGTATCACCTTTAAGGATGATGATACCCTAAGTTATGATGCGTTGCTGTTAGCCACAGGCGGACAGCCAAAGCAACTCAACGTAGAAGGTGCAGATTTGCCCAACGTTTTCACTTTCCGGAGCTTTGCTGATAGCGATCGCATCTTAGCAGCAGCGTCCCAAGCAAAGCAAGCTGTTGTTATCGGGTCGAGCTTTATTGGTATGGAAATAGCTTCCGGCCTTATCCAAAAAGGTGTTAAAGTAACTGTGGTTTCACCTGACTCTTTGCCCTTTCAGAAAATTTTGGGTGAAGAACTTGGGAGAGTCTTTAAACAAGTTCATGAAGAAAATGGAGTTATCTTCCAACCGGGCACGAAGGTTACTCAGATAGAAGGCAAAGACAAAGTGGAAGCAGTTATTTTGGATAATGGGGAACGTCTCGCCGCCGATATGGTTGTCGTTGGTATTGGTGTACAACCAGCAACTGACTTTCTTTCTGGTGTAGACTTACACCCCAAAGATAAGAGTGTGCCTGTAGATGAATATCTCCGTGCTGCTGATGGTTTGTATGCAGCAGGTGATATTGCTCGTTTCCCTGACTTGCGGACGGATGAAACAATGCGCATCGAACACTGGCGCGTTGCCGCGCAACAAGGACGCATTGCCGCTTATAATATGGCAGGAATTCCCACTCAATTCAGGACTGTACCTGTTTTTTGGACTCTTCAGTTTGAATTTCCCTTACGTTACGTCGGTCACGCTGACCAGTGGGATGAGATTATTGTAGATGGCGATTTGCAAAAGCGTGAGTTTATCGTCTACTATATTAAAGACAATCAGGTGTTGGCAGCAGCAAGTAGCCAAAGGGACACAGAAACGGCTGCAATTACCGAACTTATGCGGTTGAACCAAATGCCTTCTCCATTGGTTTTGCGTCAAGGCAACTTTGATTTAGTTGGGCTGTTGCAATAATAGCGATGACAGCGAAAGAGTTATGGCACGCTAAAAGTATTGTCATCGGCAAGTCTTTTATCTATATTATGGTAGTTGAAATGCTGTTGCCTAAAAACTAGTGCCAAACAGAGTGTCAACTATATAGGAGTGTAACTTAGATAGTCAGCATGAAATTCCAACTGTTACTAACCTCCTTCTTTTCCCCGATTAAAGGACGTCCATGGTTGCTAAGTATCCTTGTCTGGATTGCAATAGTAGCTCCTGCTCAAGCATCTGTGATTTTACGAGTTGCAATTGAGCGCGGGGTAACCCAGGTTAAAATTGGTAGTTCGACAACTGCGACGATTAAGGATGGTAGTGGTAGGACTTTAGGACAGTTGCCGGGTATGAGTTCCTTTTATGCTCAAGCGATTCCTGGCGGAGTTAGTTTGGATAAATGGCGATCTGGATTGTTTTGGATTGAGCCTACAGGTAAGGGATTCGTCTATATTAATGATCGCTGGTATCGAGGCAGAACTCTAGTTGTTCCCACAGACAAAGGTATCAGCGCTGTGAACTGGGTTGATATGGAAGAATACCTTTACAGCGTCATCGGTGGGGAAATGGATGCCGCATGGCCTTTAGAAGCTTTGAAAGCTCAAGCGATTACTGCCCGTACTTTTGCTCTCTACGAACGAGAAAGACAGCGCAATAACCCTATTTACGATCTAGGTGCGACTCCGGATCGCTGGCAAATGTACAAAGGTGTTAGTAGTGAAACTCCCAGCACTTACGCAGCTGCTGATACTACAGCCGGACAAGTGCTCACTTACCAAAATAGGATTATTCTCTCTGTTTTCCATAATTGTTCCGGCGGACACACCGAAAACGTAGAAGATGTTTGGGGAAGTCGCGAACCTTACCTCCGTGGAGTACAAGACTTCGATCAAAATGTTAAGGAGTGCAGTTGGGTAAAAACCTTTTCTCCGACAGAAATTAGTACTGACGTTCCTGGAGTAGGCAATGTCCAACAATTGATTCCAGCAGCTTTTTCCCCTTTTGGCAGTGTGACAGATTTGAGAATAGTCGGCGATCGCGGGATCAAGGATCTAAAACTTGAGGAGGTACGTACTGCGCTCAGGATCAAGAGTACCCGTTTCAGAGTTTCCAAAGCAGCTGATGGCAGTTTTGTGCTTCAAGGGCAAGGTTGGGGTCATAGTATAGGTATGAGTCAGTGGGGAGCATACAGTCTGGCTAAACGAGGATATAACCATTTGCAAATTTTGAATTATTATTACCAAGGTGTAGCCCTAGCTCCAATTCAGGTGAAGTAGGATACAGTACACAAGAGGAGCGGAGTTATAATTCTCCCTCTCCCTGTGCTTCTCTATCTTGTGCCTATTCCTTAGTCCCTCTCTCCACTTCTTGATCTAATAAATCACTTTCTGTCGTGTAAGCTAAATCTTCGTTGCTGATGACTTGTTCAGCAGCAAACTGATGAGCGTAGACCATTTTTTGCTGCAACTCGGCATCGGCACTAGCTAATATTCTGGCACGGGAAAGGCGATCGCGATTGCGGTCAGCCATTTTTTGATTGCGCCACTTAATCCAAAAATAACGTACTAACGGTACGCCTAAGAAACCAGCTCCATAAGCTAGGAGCAGCCAGTAAATTCCTTGTACAAAAGCCACTAGTCCACCCAAGTAAAGCGCGGCTGTACCATTTCTTAACAAATTTCCCAACACTAAAGCACCGACAAAGTTGGCTATCCCCAATCCAGCACTTAGCAGAATTTGTTCTGAACTTGCCACACTAAAGCGCCAAGGCAATTCCTCAAGGTACACTGGAACTGACCGAAGAGGTTTTTTAGCTGCACTCACTTGCAATTCGGGAAAGTAGTAGACAATTTGTCCCTCAGGACTGACTGCAGGTTGCCCATTGAAGCGAGTCAGAACGGGTAGCATATAGTCTTCGTACTCTTGTTGATATTTTTCGCCGATGTCATCAAGATATGGGGAAATTTGTTCGGCGACAACTGCTCCGCGATGATTCCGAATCACGCCTGCAATTTCTCGCCATCTGCGCTCTTCTAAGTTGGTATTAGGATTGCCATCGCCAAATAAAAACGAAAACACTGCCTCAAAGAAATTTAGCTCGCTTTTTTCGCGTCGCCTTTCTTGGTAATGTGTACTGTAATCTGGGCTAAAATACCAAAATAAATTTGGGAAAAAGAAAAAGCCACCTCCACCGCTAGAATGACTACTCCTCTGATTGCTGTTCCGATCTGAGTTAGCAGAGGTGATGATGATGATGATAGCGATTGTGATCAGAGCAATCGAAGCTATTAACAAAATCGCAAAGGAAATCCGAATTAGGTAAAACAAGACGCCCCAAACCTTTTTCCACCATTCCTGTAACCGCAGGCGCAAATACTTATTGCGTAAAGTGGTGCGAAAACTTTTGGGAAATAGGTAAATAATATTACCAGTATCTGAAACCTGTAAATGTCCCTTAGCGTCAGAAGCAAGGGCTAATAACCCTTGATTTGCCTCAGCGACATTCAACCCTGCCTGGGTAGCCACATCACCAACCGTGACGCGGTAGCCTAAGCTTTCTACTGCTGACATAATAATGGGATTGGGAGCCACTACTCTGGCCTCCTCTTAAAAATAACTTTACCTTTCTCAAGTATAAAGTCTTATTTTTGATAACTTGGGTTTGTCTACTATACAAAACTTGACTAAACTTATTGAAATCTAGCCATTCAACTAAAGAGAACTTTCGAGGGTCTGTTTTTTTGTTTTAACCAAGGGAGTCGGCTCCTTCAAGTCCGCAAGCGTAGATTTGGGTGTAGCCCATACCATACATTAAATACATAGCAAGTTGAAGCTTTTAGCCATTTGTCACCCGTTATTTTCAGCTAATTTAACAAACTATGGACTTCCCGTTTGACCGATACAAAAAAGGGATGCAGAGCAAGTAAATTCATTTATGGAAAATGA
>CAZZVG010000201.1:0-8158 GCA_964657295.1 Iningainema sp.
TGTTTGCCAATGATGGGCATCTTGACACAACTGCTGATTTTTGACATGACTTGTGCCACAAACTGATGCAGCTACTACCCTCCATTGCATAACTTGTTTTGAAGTTTTCATCGATTGTCAATTGTCCTCTAACAGCTGTGTAAGCATGACCATGATGGTCTTTCTTTAATTAAACAGACCCCCAGCCGATTGGCGGTAGTGCAACCTGTTCGTCTACTTTTGAGTGAGATACGGCTGACATACTAGCTGACAGCCAAACAAACATTTCCACGAAGTTAAGTCCCTGAAGTCTCAAGGGAGTACGCACAGCTATTTGACTCAAACGCGTCATATTGGCATTTTCCACTCCTACTGTAAAAAATGCCACCCGTTTATTTGTTTCATCAACTTGCAGCCGCCGCGATGCTTGCTCTACAACATCTTCAAATTCGCCTTGCGGTTCTCCATCGGTAATCATAAATACCCAAGGGCGATAATAAGCAATGCCATTATTGCGATACTGAGATTTACGGTCTTGAATCAAATCTAGGGCTTTATGAATTCCTGCGCCCATATTCGTCAGCCCTTGTGCTGTCAACTGCGGTGGACTGAATAGGTCGGCAGTCACAAAGTCTTGTACTACATTTATGTGACTGTCAAAGGTAATTATTGCTACCTCAACCCTCCTAGCTGCAAGAGAATTCTTAGTTAACTCATCCCTAAAACTGACCAGTCCCTCATTTAAAGCATCGATAGGTATTCCTTGCATCGAGCCAGATGTATCTAGTAATAGCACGCAAGGACAACGCGGCTCGGGATTTTCAGCGAACTCAACTACTTCATCAAGTTTTAATGTATCATGCATAACTAGCGTGTTATGTTAAACTCCAATTGATTTTTTCCTTTCCCCCAGAGTATATAGTTTATAGACTCTAGGGGACTAAATGTATGGTGCCGCGATTGTAAACAGTTTACTATTTCCTCAATAGATTGCTGCTGCTAAATTCCCTACAAATTCAGAGAAATTTTCTCAAACCGTAGTTTAGCAAGAGTGATTATACTGAGGTTTTTAATTACCTTTTATAATACACATTGAAACATGTATTCAGTTTTACATATAGAATACAATGAATGCGTACCTCAGATAACACAGAATTTTAAAGATTTTGTGTAGCTCAGTCATATTTTAGATGAATTTAATTAATTAGAATTTGCCCCATCAGTAATATTATCATACTAGCTGTAATATACCTAGAGAAGGATGTCAGAACATTTGGCATTTGACTAAGGCTGAAAGCCACTTTTATTTATTTGCCAAATCACCTAGAACTAAGATATAATAATTTGTTTTGGCTTGTAATGTATACGAAATTTTTTTTCCAAAAATTTTAAGATTAATACTTCAATTAACAAACAATCGCTCTTATCTCCCGGAATCTATTTCAGAATTTATGAGTTATTTTGCCACGTTTACAAAACTGCGTCCCTTAAATCTATTAAGGCAATTATCGAATTGTTCCGAAAGTACTTCTTTACAAGTGAGGAGCAACTCGGTTTCCTGGGTGATTTATATAGAGCAAGGAAAAATTACTTATGCAACCCATTCAGTCGAGCCGTTTGATCGCCTCGAACGCCATTTGCGCCGCCTCAACGATCAAATTCCAACTTTAACCTCCCAAGCGCGTGTCCAATTGCGTCTGATGTTTGAAACTGAATCACAAAGTCTGTTAGGCGAAGAGCAAGCCGATTTAAATAAGAACTCTCCCCCGCAATTACCAACTGAATACCAAGCCATTTGCTGGTTAATAAGTCAAAGATATCTGCAATCTACACAAGCAGCAATACTGATTCAAGAGTTGGTTAAAGAAGTCATTGAATCGTTTCTGTTAATCAAACAAGGAACATATAAATTAGGGAACATCACGCAAAAATTACCAATAATTTGCAAGCTAGATGTCGAAAAAATAGTGGCTCGATGTCAAGAGCGATTGCAAGGCTGGCAATCTTTAGGTGCCAAAATTTCTTCTCCCTACCAACGTCCTTATTTGTGGATACCTGCAACAAACAAGCAAGATAAATTACCAGAAATTCTCCAAAACCTAACTTACTGGATGAAAGGTTTCAGCCTACGCCATCTTGCAGTCATTACCAATGAAGATGAAGTACAACTTGCTCGAAATCTATACCCCTATATTTTAGATGGAGCAATTTTATTACACGAACCAGATCCACCTTTTGATAAATTACCGAAGACTTTTGAAGAATTATCACCAAAGCCTCATTATATCCCAGAATTAGGTAATAACATAGTAGAGATTTCATCTAGCAACACTTCCCTGAAAGAGCGGGTAGGTATTCAGGTAAAAGATATTGCTCCTGCTCAAAAATTAAACCACAATGAGGTTAGTCAAAAAGAGGTTCAAGAGGAATTAACAAAACAAAATCAGATAGATTATAATTATAAAATAGTAGAAAATAATACCGCAAATCCTCGAAAAAATTATAAGATTATTTCTGTAGATGATAGTCAAACTTTTCTTAAAGAAATTAGGCGGTTTTTAGAGGATGAGAATTTTTCAGTAATCACTATCAGTGATCCGGTAAAAGCAGTTATGTCGATCATTCGCAATAAACCAGATTTGATTTTACTAGATCTGAATATGGAAGGAATTGACGGTTATGAGTTATGCCGAATTATTAGAAATAACTCTATATTTAAAAATACTCCTATTATAATGGTTACGGGAAATAAGGGAATTGTTGATAAAGTTAAAGCTAGATTGGTAGGGGCATCGGGATATCTGACGAAGCCTTTCAGTCGTGCGGATTTATTGAAAATAGTATTTATGCATTTAACTTGATGGCTTATTGATAGCTAATAATCTAAGTGGCAATTTATATAAAAGAGTATTTCACTCTTCGCATCAGACTGCGATAAAATAGACCATGCATTATGATATAAGCTAATTATTTGGCACAAGCACACACAACCCATGCGTATTTCTCTTAAATGGTTGCAGGAACTCGTTGAACTAAAACTAAGCCCGTTCGAGTTAGCAGAAACGCTGACAATGGCCGGTTTTGAGGTGGAAGATATTGAAGATCGTCGCGCTTGGGCAGATGGTGTTGTGGTTGGGAAAGTGTTAGAACGTCAACCCCATCCCAATGCTGATAAACTGAGTGTTTGCCAAGTTGATATCGGAACAGATGAGACTTTAAATATTGTCTGTGGCGCGTCCAATGTCCGATCTGATATTTATGTACCAGTAGCAACTGTAGGCACTTTCCTACCGAACATTAACTTGAAAATAAAACCAGCAACACTGCGAGGAGTGCCATCTCATGGTATGATTTGTTCCTTGAAAGAACTTGGTTGTGAAAGCGATGTAGACGGTATTCATATTTTTACCAACGAAAATCTGCAACTAGGGAGCGACGTTCGCCCGCTTTTAAGTTTAGATGATGTAATTTTAGACTTGACAGCTACTGCCAACCGTGCTGATGCTTTAAGTATGATCGGTGTAGCCAGGGAAGTCGCAGCCTTGACAGGCGCAAAGTTGACAATCCCACAACTCAATGAAGTATCAATTCTTGAGGAAGGATATAGTTTAACCTTAAAAATTAGCGAGACGCAAGCTTGCCCCGCCTACATAGGCACAGTAATCGAACAAATAAAAATTGCCCCATCACCTGAATGGCTGCAACAGCGCTTGCGTGCTGCAGGAGTAAAACCAATAAATAATGTTGTAGACATTACTAACTACGTTTTGTGGGAATGGGGACAGCCACTACACGCATTTGACCGCGATCGCTTACAATCAATAACTGGCGAAGAATCCCATCGTGGCTCATCTCTACAAATCGGTGTCCGCTTCGCCGATGCCGAAGAATCCCTCAAAACTTTGGATGGAAAAACTCGCACTCTCTCAACCCAAAATTTGCTCATCACTGCTAACAACAAACCCGTAGCCCTAGCAGGAGTGATGGGTGGGGAAGAAACAGAAGTTCATGATGGCACTCAAAACTTGGTTCTAGAAGCAGCACTCTTTGATTCTGTGGCAATTCGGCGTTCTTCAAGAAGCGTTGGGTTAAGGACAGAAGCTTCAAGTAGATACGAACGCGGTGTAAACCGTGCCGAATTAGAAGTGGCTTGTCGTCGCGCTTTATCCCTGATTACTGAAATAGCAGGTGGCAAAATTGTCAAGCAAGAAATCGCCGATACGCGTCCCGATCCTTCCACTTGGACACGCTCAATTGAACTGCGTTTAGACAGAGTCAATCAAATCCTCGGCCCCATCAATTTGGGAGAGGAAACTGGAGTTCTCCAAAGTGCAGATGCCGAACGAGTCCTCACTGCACTGGGATGTCAGTTAACTTCTTCAGGAGATGCTACCTGGAACGTTTCCGTACCACCTTATCGTTACCGCGATTTAGAGCGGGAAATTGACTTAATTGAAGAAATTGCCCGTCTCTATGGCTACAATAATTTTTGTGACACTCTCCCAGAAAAGGCGGAACCTGGTTATCTACCTTTAGATCAAGAATTGAGCCGTAAATTGCGAGCATTGCTGCGTGCAGTGGGATTGACAGAACTGATGCACTATTCTTTGGTGAAACCAGGAGAAGATCGACAAGTCGTACTGACAAATCCTTTATTTACAGAATATTCAGCACTGCGAACCGATTTAATCTCCGGCTTGATCGATGCCTTTCAGTACAACTTAGAACAGGGGAACGGTTCCCTAAACGGTTTTGAATTTGGGCGAATTTTTTGGCAGGAAGAAGAGGGTTTGCAAGAAGCAGATGCGATCGCCGGGATCATGGGCGGCGATCGCATGAACGGTAAGTGGACAAGAAGCGGTCGCGAGCAACCGATGACATGGTATGAAGCCAAAGGTCTTTTAGACAGTATATTTAACCAACTTGGCCTTTGTGTGGAATATCAATCAGATCGTCGTGACGGACGCTTCCATCCAGGACGCACCGCCTCCTTATGGGTAGGGGGAAACAAACTTGGCATGTTTGGGCAACTGCATCCCCAACTGCGGCGAGAAAGAGATCTACCAGATTCAGTTTATTCGTTTCAATTAGATCTCAATGTGCTTTTAGAGGTTATAGATCAAGAAGAAATCCTCATTCCTCCGTTTAAACTCTACTCCAATTATCCGGCAACAGACCGAGACATCGCTTTCTTCGCACCTGTTAAAGTGACAGTTGCCGATATTAAAAAGGCAATTACTAAAGCTGCCAAAAGTTTGCTAGAGTCAGTAGAATTGTTTGATGAATATCAAGGCGAAAATGTCGCGCCAGGACAGCGAAGTTTAGCCTTTCGCTTAGTCTATCGGTCGGGCGATCGCACCCTCACCGATGCAGAAGTCGAACCTATACATCAAAAAGTCCGCGAAGCCCTCGTGGAAAAATTCGGTGTCACTCTCAGGAGTTAAGAGTCAGGCAAAAAATTCCCAACTCCCAACTCCTGTACGGGCGGGTTTGAGAAGATATTGTGTTTACTTCATTATTTTGTAATAAACCCGCCCCTCCGCGCCTCCTAAATCCTAACTTTTAAACCATGCCTAAGTATGTAATGTGGGGAACTTACTGCGAAGATGTCCTCAAAAAACGAGAACCCTACCGTCAAGCTCATCTAGACGGACTTGCAAAACACAAAGAATCCGGTGTCTTAATAACCATCGGTCCTACCAAAGATGTCACTAAAGTTTTTGGTATTTACGAAGCCGAAGACGAAGCGATCGTGCGCCAGTTAGTTGAAGCCGATCCTTATTGGCAAAACGGTATTTGGACTGAATACTCTGTCAAAGAATGGATACAGGCTTTTTGAATACAGCACTTTTCCGGTAAATTGACGACATCGTAGGGGCGTATTGCAACGAAAAGTCCTGTAAGCGGCGGATCTCCCGCCGTAGGGAACTTTTCAAGACATACGCCCAAGAGAACAACGTGGTTGATAATTTATGGAAGACTTAAAATCACAAATTAAACACGAATCGTCATTAGCAGCAAATTGTGCACGCCAAGCTCGGGCTGCATTTGCTGCAAACAACCTTGCTTATGGTGGAGAATTGATGCGGCAAGCACACGCGGCTGGTAGGAGATGCCAGCAACTGATCCAGCAATACCAATCACTATCAAGCACAACAAAAAGTAGTTAATAAGTTTTAAGCTAATAAACCTCCTAACCTTTGCCATCCATGCCTTTGCCGCGCATAATCACTCTGATTGTTGGTTTAATCGTCATTCTGGGGTTAACCCTGTGGTTAATTGATTCTTTCTCACGGCTTTACTGGCAGTTTTCTTATTCTTCTCCATTACTAGGCAATCTACTGTTGTTGTTGCTGGTTGTCTTGATCGGAGCCTTGATTGCCGTCTTTGTCTATTATGTGCTGGTGATTCGATCTGGCGAAGAGCGTTCTCGCCGTGCCCGCCGACAAAGCGCTCAAGTCAAAGTTCCCACAGCCAAACCTGAAGCCGCATCTTCAACTCTACAAGCAGTGCAGCAACAGGTATCACAAGTTCAAGATGAAGTTGCTAGACTTGCTTTACTCAGTAAATCGCGAGAAATCGAAGCAAATTTAGCTCGTGGTGAAATTCAAGTCGTCGTGTTTGGTACTGGCAGTGCTGGCAAAACCTCTTTAGTCAATGCAGTCATGGGACGCATCGTGGGTAGGGTGGATGCGCCGATGGGAACAACCCAAGTGGGGGAAACTTATTGTTTGAGGTTGAAAGGATTAGAACGCAAGATATTGATTACAGATACACCAGGGATTTTAGAAGCAGGGGTGGCGGGAACGGAGAGAGAACAACTTGCAAGAGCGTTGGCAACGGAAGCAGATCTATTATTGTTCGTTGTAGATAATGATATTAGGAGATCGGAATATGACCCACTGCGAGTATTAGCAGAAATCGGTAAGCGATCGCTCCTGGTACTCAACAAAACAGATTTATATACCGATGAAGATAAAGAAGCGATTTTAGCCCGGTTGCGTCAGCGAGTACGGGGATTTATAGCGGTTAATGATGTCGTCGCAATTACTGCTAATCCTCAACCAGTAGAGTTAGAAGATGGCGAGATTTTCCATCCCGATACAGATATTTTACCATTATTGAGACGGATGGCAGTCATTTTACGGGCAGAGGGAGAAGATTTAGTCGCAGATAATATTCTTCTGCAGTCTTTAAGACTGGGGGACGAAGCACGGAAACTCATAGATGGTCAACGTCGCCGTCAAGCTGATAAAATAGTACAGCGCTTTCAATGGATTAGTGCTGGTGTCGTTGCTGCAACACCTTTGCCAGTGGTAGATTTGCTGGCGGCAGCTGCTGTGAATGCTCAAATGGTGGTAGAAATTGGTAAGGTATACGGCTGTGAACTGAATATGGAACGTGGACGAGAGTTAGCCGTTTCTTTGGCAAAAACTCTCGCAAGTTTAGGGATAGTTAAGGGTGCGCTGGAATTAATTTCTACAGCATTGCAACTGAATGTCGGTACTTTTGTGATCGGTAGGGCAATTCAAGGAGTAACTGCAGCTTATATGACGCGAATTGCTGGTAAGAGTTTTATTGAGTATTTTCGCCACGACCAAGATTGGGGTGATGGTGGTATAACTGAGGTCGTGCAGCGACAGTTTCAACTCAATCGCCGGGATGAATTTATTCGGGGTTTTATTCAGGAGGCGATCGCACGCGTAGTAAAGCCGTTAACAGATAAGGCGGAGGTCGTCGAACAAGATGATGAAAAATCTTAAGGCGTTGCATAATTGAAGTATGAATTAGCCTCACGCAAAGGCGCAAAGACGCAAAGATCGGCTATTACTAAGTAGCGGTTTTCAAGCCGAAAACTCTCCAAAACTCCCTAAACTTGTTTAATGTGTTATAATTGCAGAGCTAAGTACCGCAGCTTGTGCTATCCCCACTCTGTTTGACCAGAGGATCAATTAGAGTCGAGACGCACGCGGTTCGGTCGCCAAGACAATAGTTTTGGTCACAAATAGGCACAGATTAACTATCTGTTACAGGGCAAGAAGACAGCAAACATACCAATCCTAGGGGATTGAGGATACCTTGTAGTACTTAAGTACTTTCATATTAATCTAAAAACTAGCGCTCTTGGTTCTCCTATCTATTTAGCCGTTAATGGATAAGTTTGATAAGGTTTTTCTTA
>CAZZVG010000202.1:0-8139 GCA_964657295.1 Iningainema sp.
ATGAGGGTTTTGCTGATAGCTGAGTGCTGAGAGCTAATGGCTGAGTGCTATTGGCTCTTGGTAACAATCCTAGCAATGTAACCTCTAACCACAAACGTGGTTGGGTTGTATTTTTTAATTGTACTTCAGCACTACGCAAATGTTGTTGTCCAGCTAAAATTGCAGTTATTTCCCACGTTTGGGCTAAATCAACAATTTCAAGCCAAGTTTGAGGAGTACAAGTCATCAAATCGCTGCGACTGGGTGCGGTTTTGCCAATGAGTAAATCGCGGTAGAAGGCAGCAAAATTCTGGAGAATAGTTAAAGGTTCTCTACCACGATCTAGAATTTTCCGCGTACAGTCTAGCACTGCTTCGGGGTTGTTAGAGGCAATTGCATTTAACAGTACGAGTAAATCCCGTTCGCTGACTGAACCGACTAAATCCCAAACTCTTTCTGGTGTCACAACTCCAGGTAACAAACTTAACTGATCGAGGAGACTTTCTGCATCTCGCAATCCTCCCTGAGCAATTTGAGCTACTAAAAAGAGAGATTCAGGAGCAATGTTGATATTTTCATTGTTAGCGATCGCACTCAGATGCTTCACCATTGCATCCATTGCAATCCTCCGAAAGTCAAATCTTTGACAGCGAGAAATGATTGTTGGTAATACCCTTTGCGGATCGGTTGTTGCGAGGATAAAGACAACGTGTCTCGGTGGTTCCTCTAGTGTCTTCAGTAACGCATTAAACGCTTGGTTACTGAGCATGTGGCAGTTATGCAAACAAAGCCCATTAGCTACAAAGTTATGATTATCCTGAACTTCAATGTCATAAACTCGTTCAACTTTACCCTGACTAACAGATTCAACTGTTTCTAAACTTGTCATCCATTGTAGAGATTGAAGGCTCTTGAAGATCTCAGATCCATTTTCTCCGGCAGGTTGCATCCAAGATACAGAAATGTCCTCTCCTACCTTTTCTTTGCCAGTCAGACTGTATGCTGCCAACGCTCTTGCCTGATCCACACTCACAGGGGATAGTATCTTCACGCCTTCAATGACGTTTCTTGCTGGTGTCCATCCAATGTCAGTCTTGATGAGATGATTGCCCGTACATCTAATTTCACGACGAGTTGTCTTAATAACTAATGTTTGACGTGTACCCCGCTCTAACCACCTAAGAACTTTTTTGAATTCCCACTGTTCTGTAATGTCGTTATAACTGAGAACCTGTTTACCTCTAATATCAGGATTGTCAATCCTCACAAGACCCTCATCGGTTAAAACTAGAGAATCCCCAGTTAAACACTCGTCTATCACATAGACTTTGTAGCGACATTGAACTGGGGCAAACTGTGCTTTCTCGATCAAATCTCTAACATTGTCAACCCCAGTGTTACTGGCGGCGTCGATTTCGATCACATCTAAAGAATTGCCCTTAGTAATTCCCTGGCAAACAGCACACACGCCGCAGGGTTGAGGTGTCGGTTGATCACTTTTGAGACAATTCAGAGATTTTGCCAAAATACGGGCACTAGAAGTTTTGCCTGTACCCCTTGGTCCTGTAAACAGATAGGCAGGCGCAATTTTACTTGTACTGATAGCATTGGTGAGGGTAGTGGCAATCACCTCTTGTCCCACCAGTTCAGCAAAACTCTTTGGGCGGTACTTGTGGTGCAGCGGTTCGTAAGACATAGATTTACATTGTCGATGCCTTTTGGTGGTTGAGCGGTAGCACCCATGAGAGTTGGGGTTAGACTATTGTAACTCGAGCGAAGAAAGGGTGACCAGAAGAAGCAGGGGGCAGGGGGAGACTGTCCTACAGGCGTAAATTATTATTTAGTTTTGGTTTCCCAATCTTCGTAGCTGCTTGTCGTCAGACATGGCTACAATCTTAAAGTAACTAACTCTCTTAGGTGTGGTAGATGCTTCAGAGGCTAATCCAGTGGTTCAAAAAGTTTTTTCAACAATTATTTGGCGGAAAGCCAAGTAAAGCAAAAGCGCGGGTAAATGTCCCAAAAGAACCACCCCCACCCCTCAACGATACGGATTTAGAATTCCTATTCACCGAACTCTTAGAGGGAGTGCATCAAGTACGAGGGCAAGCATGGGCGCGTCATTGGCTGGATAATATAGAGCATCGCGTCCCAACTGAACGCTGGATCGAGTGGTTACAGCGTTTTGGTGCAAGATTGCTAGAATCGCCAACGCCCAATCATGAGCTAGCTTCTCGGCTCGTGCAGCTGGGCGATTTGGGTGTTGGGGAAGTTGGAGATGCCGCCTACGATCTAGGAATGAATTTGTTGACACGCAACCAAAGTGACCCAATATTGGAGTATGAAGGACCAGATGCTGACCACCCATCTACATACACCATTGCTGAGCCGGGGGAAACACAAATACCAGAACAATCTCTAGAAGAAGAAGATTTACAAAGCATTTCCCTAGAAGAATTATTTACGCTCATGCAGCAGGATGTCAACTTACGTAACCATATTGCTGAACAGTTGGGAATACAAACAGACAATCCAGAAATCCTCATTCAGGCATTAGTGAATCAATTTCATGCCAGCGAGCAACAAAATCCACATCAAGGAGAAGTTTGATTGTTATCTCCCACGCTCAGAAAGTCTTCTGTGCGAGTATTGCCCTTTTTTTCACGTCTACCTTAGGGATAAAGGCGATTTATTATTCGCTTTGTTTTCTCATTGTTCTCATCGAATCTAGCCCTGTTACCTGTCGCTTTTTGTACGATCGCCTACTGAAACAGGTAAGTTCATAGATAAAATCCGACTGCTATTGGATCAAAGTGTTAATACTGAAACTTTGTGCTTTTAATAAACATACATCTTTATCAATAAAACTTAAAAATAGGGTTATTAGCCTGCTAATCACGGTATTGTTCGTTTAGTTTCATTGTTGTATGGTGATACAATATGTGAGTGTTATGGCACTATTAGCAACATCTTTCAATAGTGACAAACGTTGTTGATGAGTGAAAGCGTCCCTACAAGCAATCATCAGGCGCACGGTTATTTGTAAAAGGGTTGCGCGGGGAGCGCAGGTTTTTTCCTCGACTTGAGCCGAAAATTGGATGAAAATTGTGGGGAATGGTACAACTTTCTGATGAATGTTATATTGTTAGAGTTTTTTAACATTCACAGATCCGTAGAAAAATTTCCATCTTTGTAAAAAACGCCTACCCATCGGTAAAGCTCCTTTTTGATCACACAACCAACTTATTCTCTGTAAATCTATTGATTTTTGGCAAGACGCGATCTTAATTAACACATTGATCGCTAAAATCCTAAAAGCTATGATGAACAACGTCCAAGACTTCTAGAGATGCTCAAGCGATTTGTGCAGTGGCTTATCAAGTTTTTGAGGTATCTATTTGATCAAAAGCCAATTCGTTCTCCAAACCTTACTCACAAACATTCGTTCGGATCACCACCCGAACTGACAAAAGCAGATCTGGAATTTTTATTTATCGAACTGCTGGAAGGCGTGCATCAAGCCCGAGGGCAGCAGTGGGCGCTGAAATTTCTAGAACGTATGAACAATCGTATTAGCGATCAGCGCTGGATTGATTGGCTGCTCGACTTTGGCGAAAGATTGCTGATGTCGCCTGCACCAAACAATCAATTAGCAACGCGGATGGTGCAGCTTGGAGAACTGGATATTGGTTCAGTTGGAGAACTCGCCTATGAAATTGGCATAGCAGTATTGACGAGAAACTTAGGCAAATCCAATCAGGAGAACGATCAGCAATATGTTGAGAAGATAACCCGTGTAGAGCACTTAGAACAGGCAAGTCGTGCAGACGAATTGCTCTGGGACTTTGATGGGCAAGATATTGAAATAACAACACCTGCAATCGAGCTAGTATCTGTGTCTCGAGGGGTTGGGCTGGCTCTAGAAAACGAGCAATCCTTGGAGACGGTGAGGACACCCGAAAATTCAATAAATTCGGATTTGCAAAGTGCTACTATTGTCAGAACTGATGAAGATGTATCCCTTTCCGCTTTAGAACAGGCACAAGCATTATTTTATCAAGGGCTTCAGCAAGCTAGGAATGGGGATTTATCGGAGGCAATCGCATCTTATGACAAAGCGATAGAAATCAAACCCGACGCGGATGAATATTGGTTCAACCGGGGCTTAGTATTACTTTACTTGGAAGAGTTTACAGAGGCGATCGCATCTTATGACAGAGCTATTGCGATTAAACCCGACTTCTATAAAGCTTGGTATAACCGGGGTGGAGCAATTGCGGCATTAGGAGGCTTTGAAGATGCGATTGCCTGCTTCGAGCGAGCAATAGAAATCAAGTTCGATTACCACGAGGCTTGGTTTAGCCGGGGTTTAGCACTCCTCAAATTAGGCTCTCCTGAAGAGGCAATTGCCAGTTTCGATCAAGCACTGCTTTTACAACCACAAGATGTCGAAAACTGGTATCACCGAGGGATAGCACTCTCTCAAATTGGGCAAACAAATGATGCAATTGCCTCGTTTGATACAGCACTCGAAATTCAACCAGACGCTTATTTAGCTTGGTACAACAGGGGTTTAGAATTTTCTAGATTAGGAGAAGATGAAGAAGCCATCTCAAGCTATCAGCAAGCAATACAAGTCAATCCCGACTTTTATGAAGTTTGGTATGCGAGCGGCGGTGTGCTGGCTAGATTGGGAAGGACATCCGAAGCACTCACCAACTACGAACGGGCAATACAACTCAACCCCAATATTGCCGAGATTTGGATAGATTTTGGTGTTGTGCTGGCTAGTTTGAAACGTTGGGGGGAAGCAATCTTATCTTGGGAGAAAGCCCTGGAATTCAACCCCGAGCTCTATCTTGCTTGGTTTAACAGTGCCGTCGCTTTAGAAAATTTGGAGCGTCGTGAAGATGCGATCGCGTACTATAATAACGCTTTAGAAATCAATCCTGATTTCTACTTGGCTTGGTACAATCGGGGTGTTGCACTATTTTATTCCAAAAGATTTGAAGAAGCGATCGCCTCTTATGACAGTGCTTTACAAATCAAACCCGACTACTGGGAAGCTTGGATTGCTCGCGGAACTGCTGCCGGAAAGTCAGTAAATGATTTTATTAGTTTTTCCAGTCCCATAGCTCTGGCAAATTCTGCCTTGAACGAACGTGGCTATGATGGGAGACTGGCAAGCTACTCCGAAGGTTTGAAATACGTTTTTCAAGACACCAATCCTGAAGGTTGGGGGAGATTGCACGTTGCTATAGCTAATACTTATTACGAGCTAGGCAAAAGACATTCTATCCCTCGCAATTATTGGTATCAAGCTTTATTTGAGTACCAGACAGCAAGTGCCGCTCTGACGGTTGAATTTCCATCATTACATCTAGAAGTTCTTCAAAACCTGATCAAAACCTGTTTATGTTTGGGTGAAACTTCTCAAGCACAAGAATTACAACAATATGCCACAGATTTATTACTAAATTTTTTCAATGAACCAACTCGCTCTGATGAAAGCAAAAAACAGTTGGCTTTGAAAAATACCTGTTTTGATCGCTTAGCAGTTGATATCAGCGTGCAGACTGGGGAGATAGTAGAAGCTTTAGAAATTGCTGAATACAGTAAAAATGCTTGTTTTACTTGGCTTCTTTCTGGGTGGCAAGAGGAAATTGCTTCAGCGAATTATGATTCGATGAAACAACTGCTCAATCCCACGACTGCGATAATTTACTGGCACATCAGCCCTTGCACTTTACGCACTTTCATCCTCAAACACAATTCCCCAGAACCGATCCCCATCTTTACACCTGTCTTAAATGTTACAGGAATAGAGAACTCACCTGTACCCGAAGCAGTCGCCAAGTTAGTGGAATTGGAAGATTGGCTAGAGGATTGGAATCAAGAATATCAGCACTATTGCACCCAAGCTGATTCTCCGCAGCACAAAAGCAACCATTCCTGGCAAGTGGATATGGAACAGAGATTGTTAGAGCTAAAAAATATCTTAAATATTCCTGCCATTGTGCAGGAACTCGAAGACATTACTCAACTGATTTTAATTCCCCACCTCAGCTTGCACAAATTACCCCTTCATGCACTGTTCTATCTCCACTTTCAAAAACCGAAAAGTGATCATCCTGACTCCTATCTTCATGAAGTTGGGGAGAAGGAAAGTGTGGCGGATTTCACAATGACTTATCTGCCAAGCGCTCAAATAGGACTGAACTTAAGATTCCCATCCGTAAAACCCACAGACTTTCGATTACTTAGTGTTGAACATCCTAACAGCAAAGGTTGTCCCGCACTGAAGTTCGCCAAACTTGAATCTGAAGCTATGAGCTTAGTGTTCGACAATGCTAAACGCATTCAAGGCTCGCAAGCTACTAAATTTATGGTAGAAAGTGCCTTAGCTGATGATTACAATATATTTCATTTTTCTGGTTATGAAAGTGATAATTTGAATCATCCTCAAACATCGGCATTGCTACTAGCAGATGATGACAAACTGACTCTAGAAGAAATTTTCACAAAGTCAATTTCTAGTTACAATCTTGTGACTCTCTCAACTTGTGATAGCATCACGAGCAGCCAAACTATTACCACCGAGTATGTCGGTTTAGCCAGTGGTTTTCTCATCAGGGGTGTTCCGCATATTGTCAGTACTTTGTGGAGTGTAGATTCAGCAGCCAGTACTTTGGTGGCGATCGAATTTTACCGACACATTCAGCGCAATGAATCACCTGTTAGGGCTTTATCACAAGTCACAGAATGGCTGAAAAACTTGACGGCTGGTGAATTAAGAAACTGGTATGAAGATTTATTAAATAACTTGCCAAAAGAAAGATTAAGAGTTAAAGCGCATTTAGCCACAGAACTTTATCGCAGTTGTCAGTTGCCAGCTGATAAAAAGCCTTACAATCACCCTTACTATTGGGCAGCATTTAAAATTACTGGTATTTATAGCGATTGGTAACTTTCAGTTTCAAGCAATCTTAATGACAATCTCAGTAGTATAACTGTTGATGAAAGTAAAAGGTATCAACGATACTGGCTGTATGGCAGATAAGCTGGGTATTTCTCGTTCTGAGGTGCAGGAAATTCGTCGAGTCATTAACCTCAGTCTAGAGGAAGAACTACGCGAAGTGGTAGAAGTTATACAGCCCGATGGTTCTAAGGCAAACCTATTGAGAAGTGTCAGAGAACAATACCGTCGGCCACCAGCATTTGATGACATTGATCCCGAATGCGTGTAAATTCAGGAAACTTGCTCAATCAAATATTATCAGGATCGATTCCTAACTCTCTAAGTTTGGCTGCTAGTTTTTCCCGTTGTTGTCGTTCGCGTTGAGCAACTTCTTCAGAAGTTAAATAGCGAGTCCTAGTTTCGTTGTACCAATACAATACCTCTCGTTGAATCGTACCAGATATGTAGAGCGATCGCCCAATTCCCAATCCAACTTCTGGCATCCAAAACGGTTCCCCAATTTGCTGTTGGTACTCCCCATGAATTAACTTATATACTTCAAACGGTTGGTGTTGGTCGCGTGTCCAATATTGTGGATTATAGATGACATAGTACAGCACTCCCAACTTTGTATATATATTCAGTTTAGTATCGTACTCATCGCCAGGGGTTTTGGAAACCACTTCTAAAACAAACTTTGGCACGATGTTTTGTTCTTCCCATACTGGATAGCTTAAGCGCGATTTGCCTGCTTTGCGCCGTTCTACTCCTAAGCTCAGAAAACCATCCGGGATGACTGGTACTAAATGACTTATTCCGGTAGTATGGTAAATTCCCATATCGATTCCGAAAAACCAGTCATTTCTAGTTGCCCAAATAGATTCAAGGAGAAATAGCAACAAGTTAGGTATAAAGTTCTGATCTTCGTTATCCACTGGTGTATCGTCTGAACAAGGAAGTTCAGCGCTAGTTGGGAGAGTGCGGTAAGGTTCAGATTTTACCATCAGTAATTTTTTCAGTGAAAGAGTGACCCTTCAACCATGCTTTAATTTCTATTTTACGCGCTTGACTTGGCAGCATAGCCAGTCAGCGTCAGGTGGCGACGGCAAAATTGCTCTTAATATGATGTCCGTCAAATCGCCCATAATAAAAGAACCCCACCCCGCCAAAGCTGTGCTTTGTCTCCCCTCCCCGCTTGCGGTGAG
>CAZZVG010000203.1:0-8126 GCA_964657295.1 Iningainema sp.
AGTTTTCATCAAGCTAAAAAAATTGCCCACATACTAAATTCTCTACCTAACTAGTGCAGGCTGGTAATGCCATGACTAACAGTTGAATCAAGAGAAGGAATTTGATCAGCGGTTAATGTAACAACTTGGCCATCTTGCCAAATGCTAATAGATTCTCCTAAACGGCGGTGTCTTTCAATAGCTTTAGCAATAGCAAGTTTAACCCCTGCGTCGATTTGGGTAGATAATTTCTCAGGAATTGGCTTATTCATCTAAAAATCATTGATACGTTTGGAAACCGTGCGGTTTTAACCCACGGAGGAAAAATGTACAAGTTAGGCATTATTGTAATTGTAATGCTAATTGTGCAGATGATTGGGGCTGAGATTTTGTCTTTTTCTTGGTTTTGGTTGTTACCTGTTTGCCTTTGTGGCGATCGCACAAACCTATAACGCTGGCAGCAGTGAGTTGCATCCAACCCAAACAACTGATTTTCTTGCTAAATTTAGAAGCCGATAGCGGGATTTGAACCCGCGACCGCCCGATTACGAATCGGGTGCTCTACCACTGAGCCACATCGGCATATACAATCCCACATTATAAATCGTGATCGAACCAAATAACAAAAATAGAAATAAATCTCAACAATACGCTCGTTTGAAAGCAGAAGCCGTGGCTCCATATAAGGGCTTACGTAAATTTATTTACATTGCTTGCGGTGCTTCTGGCTTTATCGGCGCATTCATCTTTCTTTCTCAGTTACTTGCTGGACGGGATGTTGAGAGCACTTTGCCTAACTTAGGTCTTCAAGTTGGAGTTGTCGTCTTAATGATTTTCCTGTGGCGCTGGGAACAGCGAAAAAAGTAAAAAGATAAAAGTCAAAAGAGAATTCCCATAAATAAATGCGTCTTGAAACAAATCTTTATTTTCTTTTCCATGACGCGCTTTGGGCGGCTCCAAACCGATTTTATTCCTCTTACTTTTTACTTTTTACTTTTTACTTTTGCCTTTTATTAAGGAGTTTTTACCAAATAGGGAGAGGGAATTGCCTGAGCGCGACCAGCATTAACCATTGCCTGGTAGACAAAGGCAGCCACATCTGCCCGAGTTGCCTGTTGATTGGGATTGAGTTGTTTGAGCGTCGGGTAGTTCACCACGAGTTGCCGTGTAGTGGCTGCTGCTACCGAATTAGTAGCGTATTGTGGAATCTGGGAAGCATCACTGTAAATCGAAAGCACATTTTGATTATCAGCATTTAAACCCAAACCATTAGCTAAGGAGACGAGTACCTGCACTCGTGGAATTTGCTGCTGTGGTTTAAAGGTACCGTCAGGATAACCGGAGACAAAACCACCGTTGGAAGCAGATTGAATGACTTCGTAAGCCCAGAAATTAGACTTTACATCAGGAAATTCTTTGTTCGCATTTTTTGCTGGAGGCTGAAAAGCTTTAGCAATAATGGCGGCGAATTGGGCACGAGTCACGGGTTCATTAGGTTTAAAACTGCCATCGGGAAACCCAGCAATAATGTTCTTTGAGGCTAAGGCTTCGATATAAGTTTTTGCCCAGTAACCTGCAGGCAAATCTTTGAAAGCCACAGCCGCTCCGGGGAGTGGTTCAGCTTTGGCAAAGATAAAGTCTACTTGACCGAAAATCCGCTTGGCATCCATCTCATTACCAACAGCCAGAATTTTATTCGCTTTGGTCGCGTTGTTCAGATCGTAATGAGTGTTTTTACTGATGAGATTACCACCAGGATTTTCATTAGTACCAAGGTCAGGTTGAGCATTGACGGTTACAACGATGCCATCCTGAGTGTTATTCTGAATGATATTCTTACGCAATATTGGCTTAGCTGACTCCGAGATATAAATACCATCTTTATTTTGAAGGATTTGGTTTTCCACTACTAGAGGTGTGGAATTACCACCAATTGCCAGTCCAAAACCTGTATTCTGAAACAAGTTACCCCGAATTTCTCCTGAGGCAGATTTAGCTACAGAAATTCCGTTCCCCTTGTTCTGAAGAAAAACATTATTTTGTATTTTCGGATTGCCTGTACCCGTTACAAAAACACCATCTCGGATACTATGACTAAATGTACTGTTTGTAATTGTGGGATTAGTTGATTCTATCCACACACCAGTACCACGATTCTCAGGATTAGTAACTGTGACTCCGGCGATACTGCTATCTTGATCCGCACGAATCGTCATATTTTGACGGGCAAAGGTAGGGCTGATGTAAACACCACTACCTGAAATTAATGTCGCCTGCCCTTTACTGGATTCATCACCGCGCAGCGTTACACCTTGTTTAATTTCGAGTGGGAATTGTTCCCCACTGTCTTTGCTATAAGTACCAGGAGCCAGTTGAATAACTGTACCTTGTTGTGCTTGATTAAGAGCGTAGGTAATAGTTTTATAAGGAGTTGCTTCCACGTTTCCAGCGCCTGCGCTGTCTTGACCGCTTTGTGAGTTAACATAAATAACTGTTCCACTTGCAGGAGCTTGCGCTGTGATTGTCACACCAGCATGAACCTGATTTGGCAATAGTGTTGAGCCACCAGAAATCACTAACAAAGCGAAGAGTCCTGCTGGTGTCATAGCAGTGAGGCTTCTGCTGGATGAATTGCGAAAATTATTCAGTTGCTGGAAGTCAATTCCCTGATGTTTCATAATTGATCTACGACCGTGAAGTGCTTGCTGTATTAAATTACGTTAAATAAAGTGCAAGATCCGTCAAATATTTTTAAACTTATCCATCTAAAGATGGAGGTATATTTCACGTAAATAGTTAGTAGATAGCACAAAATAATGAGTAGCAAAACAACTGAGGCTTTTGCATTCTCTTGTTGCTTTACTGTCCGATATATGAAAAACTATAACTCATGACCCGCGCCTTGGCAGCTGGGTTCCCTGGGCGATCAGTTTATGTGTTGCCAACATTTTTGAAATTGTATAGTAATCCTAAATCATTGGTGAAAAACGAGATCCCCGACTTCTTCTGCGAAGTCGGGGATCTAAAACTTTGAATTTTCACAACTAGTTAATTAATATGCTAAAGTTTCTAAAGTTTCTCGCAAATAACGTTGTACTTGTTGTTCAAGTTCGATCAGTTGAAATTGAGGATCGCATTCTAGCAGCCAACGCTGGAATCCAGAACTAGAGGCGATCGCACATTTTAGATTATTCCAGATTCCGACATCGCCCGAAAAATGGCGATCGCGAGAACTTTGAATTTGAGCCATAATTCCTTAGTCCTGATTAAAGAATACGGAAAAGCTGCTAGTTGCTAGTTATAAGGACAACTAACAACCAACAACTAATATTTCTCACTTTGTCATCGTCAGGGTACGGCGCTTGGTAACCATCTGATAGGCTTCGATGATGTCATTTTCTGCCCAATCATTAAATTTTTCAACGCCGATACCACATTCATATCCAGCATTGACCTCGCGCACATCTTCTTTCATCCGCTTGAGAGAATCAAGCACACCTTCATAGATCACCTTACCGCCTCGACGCACTCGTAGTTTACAGTTGCGTACCAGCTTGCCCGACTGGACATAGCAACCAGCAACAGCACCACGACCGACGGGGAAGACAGCACGTACTTCGGTTTGTCCGAGGGGTTCTTCGACCAATTCTGGCTCCAGAAGACCTTCCAAAGCTCCTTGGATATCTTCTAATAGCTTGTATATGATGTTGTATTCCCGGACATCCACTCCAGCTTCATCTGCGGCTTGTCTTGCTCCACTGGCATAAGTGGTGTTAAATCCAATGATCACAGCACCACTGGCAGCCGCCAAATCGATATCTGTTTCAGTGATTTCTCCTGCTGCCGACAACAACATGCGGATTTGCACTTCGTTTTGCGGGATTTGCTTGAGTGATCCCACAATAGCTTCCACCGATCCTTGTACGTCTCCCTTTAAAATTAAGTTGAGTTCCTTGAGATCGCCTTCTTGAGCTTGAGCCGAGATCGTTGTCAGAGTTACACGTCCCTGCATCAAACGGGATTGACGTTGTTTGTCAGCGCGTTTGTCGGCGAGCGCTCGTGCTTCTCTTTCGTTATGAAATACCTCAAACTCATCACCTGCGGCTGGCACATCACTTAAACCCAGCACCTCAACAGCAAAGGACGGAGTTGCAGCTTCTACCCTTTTGCCTCGATCATCTACCATTGCTCGGACTTTACCAAAAACCGAGCCAGCTAACAAGATATCGCCGACGTGTAGAGTCCCATTTTGAATTAGCAGAGTAGCAACTGCTCCTTTTGCCTTATCCAGATGTGCTTCTATCACCGTTCCTTTTGCTAACCGATCTGGGTTGGCCCTGAGTTCTTCTACTTCTCCTACCAGCAAAATCATTTCCAGGAGCGTATCCAGGTTTTCACCCTTAATAGCGCTTACCGGAACCATAATGGTGTCACCGCCCCATTCTTCTGCTGTCAGACCGTACTGAGTCAACTCCTGCTTCACACGCTCTGGCTGTGCCCCTTCTTTATCGATTTTGTTTATGGCGACGATAATTGGCACTTCTGCGGCTTGAGCGTGACTGATTGCTTCAATTGTCTGAGGTCTAACGCCATCATCTGCAGCGACAACCAAGATCGCAATATCCGTCACCCGCGCTCCCCGTGCTCGCATAGCTGTGAAAGCTTCGTGACCCGGTGTATCTAAAAACACAACTTGCTGAACCTTTCCATCGTGTTCTACATCTACATGGTAAGCACCAATATGTTGAGTGATACCTCCGGCTTCGCCAGCCGCAACCTTTGTTTTGCGAATCGAGTCAAGTAGGGTCGTTTTGCCGTGGTCTACGTGACCCATAATTGTCACTACTGATGGACGACGCTGGAGACTGTCCATATCTCCCACATCCAGCATTTCCGTGACTTTACGAGCTTCTGCTTCTGGTTCGGCAATTTCGACTACCACATCCAGTTCAGTTGCTATCTGAGTGATTGTGGAGATGTCTAAATTTTGGGTGATACTTACCGCCATGCCTTTGATAAACAGGATTTTCACAATCTCTGTGTCGGCAATCACCAAAGCCTCAGCCAGTTCTTGCACTGTCATCGGACCTGTCACGACCACTTTTTCTGGACGCTCGCGCTTTTGTTGTTCCGGTTCCCGACGACGGTTTTGTTCACGTGAGAAAGAAGACGACTTTTTCCCTTTAGCTGTGGGCATCACAGCTGTAACGGTGGCTGTCTGTGAGGGTTTCGCTGACTTGGGTTTGGGAGGACGGGCAATTGACAGGCTAACTTGGACAGCAGTTGCGAGGTCTACTCCTTCGTCATCAAGTAATTCCTCTTCAAAATCATCTTCAAGTATTGGCTTAACCCGCTTACCTTTGACAGCGCCCTTCGCAAGCTTGCTTACCTCTTTTTCGTCAATTATTTCCTCTTCTTGCTGCCACTTTTTCCCTGACTTTGCCGGACGGGGAGGAGTTGGGCGCTTGAGTTCAAGAATATCGACTGGTACTGCTTCATCATCGTCATCCAGTATTTCTGACTTAAGTGATGATCCTGAAGCTGATTTGCTTGGGCTTCCCCCAGGCGTTGAAGCACCTGCCGGATGAAACTCCGGACGTGCTGGTCGCGGTCTTGGTCCATCTCCCGCTGTCCCAGGTGCGGATGGTCTATTTACTTTCTCTGGTCTAGATGGCGACACAGAGGGGCGTGCAGCTTTTTGTGGTGGGGCTTGTGATGTCTCAGTGTTTGTCGGTGCCTTGACCTTTGCTTTGACAAGAGGTACTTGGTCGCGATCGCGTTTGAGGATCGGTTTGCCACTACTTTGATTTACTTGCGGCTCTGCTACTGTTATGCCGTCTGGAGTTTCACCTGCGGGTCTTGTCGGTGGAGTTACCAGTTGCGGTTTTTGAGGTTTTTCCTGTTTTGGTTTGGCCGCTACTTTTTCGGGTTTTTCTGCTGCTATCTGTTCTACTGGTTCCGGAGTGCTATTTACTACTTCCTCATCAATAGAAGCCGATTCCAGCTGAGTCTCTGACTGCTGACGGGGTACTGGTCTAGTAGGTGCCGTCGGCTTTGTTGGTGAGACTGGTGTAGCGAAAGGGCGGGGGGGTGAAGGAGGAGAAGCCTCAGAAGCCGCTCGGTTATTGTTAGCAACTGACATATCTGGGCTATTAGCGGTGTGATTCCTCAAAGGTTTTGGTTTGCGAATCTCCAAAATTTGTTGTTTTTGCTTATTGGGTGCAGTAGGTCGATTGCGTTCGCCAAGCTGTGATGGATTTGGTTTCTGGCTGTTTGTGCCATTATCCTTTTTCGACGTCATAGTCATATTAGTCGCTGCAACTTTTTCTGCTTGAGTCCGAATGAGTTCTGCTTCGTCCTCGGTAATTGTGCTGCTATGACTTTTGACCGCAATATCGAGCTGGTCGCAAATTGCTAATAGCTCTTTGTTATCCAAATTCAATTCCTTTGATAATTCGTAGATTCTAACTTTGCCGTTGTTCATCCACTCTTCCCCTTTAATTGACAGTTTTAACGGATGGCTGCCTGGTTTGCGACATCTCCATCCTTTGATGACTGTGTTTAGGTTGCCGTTCTGATTTTGCCGGTGCCTCCAAGGAAAGAGAGATGTTTCGGTTTATACTGGCGTTCCCATCGAAGATGATGGGTGTCATCGGACTGGGCGCTGGCGCTACCAGGTTGTCATGCTGTACTTTTTTGTTTTGCTGATTGAGAGTCTTCCACGACAGAATCGAGTAAAACTTTTTGGGAGTTTTGCTTCGTCCTTTGGTTTGGACTATGCTAACCATACCCTATTACTATTTTGGCATTATATAAGCGATTTTAGAGAGGCTCATGATAGCACGATTAGTTCGGCTGTCAGCACAATTCCTCTAGAAATTACCGCTACACAGTAGTTTTTACTAAATTTTATTTTTGAGATTTCCTTAAGGATCTGTGTGGCGATCCTTAATGGAGCTGCCAGCGCTACTTTTAGGAGCCTGTCTTTAAAGACTTATGTTCCTCGTCTTGGCTCTGGCGAAGGCGATAGACGTTGCCACAGTGTTTGATACAGTGCTTCTGGCACTGATGCACGTAGCGATCGCCCTAGACGATTTTTTTTCTGAGATGCACAGAGGCAACTCGCTTGTGGGCAAATATAGGCGGAACGCCCCATGCCCCGATCTAATTGTACCTGTCCTGAAGGAAACACGCGGACAATTCGCCAAAACTCCTCTTTCAACCCTACTTTGCGACAACTGAGACAACGTCGATAATCTGGTTTCATTTACCACCTCAAGGAGGAGCGGTGACAGGAGGCAAGATGCATGAATTACAATGACATAGATTCCGAAGCTGCTGGTTTCGATGAGTGAGAGATTGATGACATTTCACTTGTCTTGAGAACGTCAGCCCGCTCTCTTCTACAAAATTCGACCGCCAGTAATTCTACTTCTTATCTCCTGACTCCTGTGTGATTTCTACCCAGAATAGCTCTTTACTCCTAAGACGAGCGCGGCAACTTTTAACGCCGCTCTGTGAGCTTTGTGATCACACCTGGGAATGTAATACCTCCGATTTCCAAAGTCTTTTGCAATTTATCCATAGCATTCGCTATATCATTCGCATTCGCTACAGAGATGAACTTTTCTAAAAACTGCCTTAACAGATCTAGAGAAGACTCAATCAACATTATTCTAAACTTCTCTGCTGCTTCCGAATTTTCTTCTTCTATTAAATCTATTAAAGCCATCTTCAGATCGAATGAGAGCTTAACTGACTTAATCGCTGTTTCGAGTTTATTTTCAGCTGCTTCTACGAATTGTTCAAGTTCATCGTCGAGTTCATCTTCCGGCTCATCTTCAAGTTCGAGGTCATCTTCTAGTCGATTTTGATACTCACCTATTTTGACTTCATCTTCAAGTTCCTCATCATCATCTGCTTCATCCGGCTCAAAGATTTGAGCCTTTGCTCTGATCTCGGCAAATTTTGTATCTTCCGCTGCAGAATCGTATTTAACTTTGTCTTTGATGTCAATTTTCCAACCAGTTAAACGAGCTGCTAACCGGACATTTTGTCCTTCTTTACCAATAGCTAAACTCAGTTGATCCTCAGCAACAAGTACATGAGTTTGTCTTGTTTCTGGGTCCATAAGGCGCACTTCGTCT
>CAZZVG010000204.1:0-7718 GCA_964657295.1 Iningainema sp.
GGTGGGGAAGGCGATCCGAGACACAACTTTAGAAGATTTGGTGGAGTTTTCCGAGCATTTACACAATAAAAAGCTTGCATCCCCTACGATTACAACCTACATGGCAGCAGTTAAAAGTTTACTTTCGTTTGCCCACAAGACTGGTTACATCAAAGATAACCCCGGCGCTGCTATCAAGTTAAAGAGAAGAGACCAGCGATTACATGAAAAAGTGCTGACGGAAACTGATATTGCTTTAATGATTCGGCTCACGGAACGGGCAGACTATCGTTACAAATCTCAACAGAAGAGGGATGTGTTGATATTGAAACTATTATATGTTGCAGGTTTGCGGGTCTCGGAGTTGGTAGGGATCAGGTGGAGAGATTTTACGAGTCGCGATTGCACCGGACAAGTCACTGTTGTGGGTAAGGGGAACAAGTCACGACATATTCTACTACCTGAATATCTGTGGGTGGAACTAATAAACTATAGAGGAGACGCGCCCAAAGATGCTTATGTGTTCCCCAGTCGTAAAGGCAAGGGGTTGAAACCGTTGCAGCGTCAAAACGTTGATCCGATCATTAAAGATGCAGCACAACGAGCGGGGCTGACGGAGAAAGTTAGCTGTCACTGGCTCAGACACTCTCACGCTACGCATAATGCGGAGAGGGGGACACCTGTTCCTTTAATCCAGCTTTCAATGGGACACGCCGATATTGCCACAACATCGGGTTACATCCACATTCGACCTGGGGACAGCAGTGCAATGCATTTGCCACGGGTTTAAACATTGTATATACCAAGCGTACAGACAGTTTACCAGATGACGCTACCGTGTTGTCTGTCGCTTCGCGGACAAAGTGAAATTTGTCGCAGACTCTTTGAAAATTGTCGCGGACTATGTAAAAATTCTGTCTATGTAACCCTTATTCTGTCGTAGCTTGAAGCGATCGCATCCTACGTAATTAAGGATAGGGTAGCAAAACTGGACGAATTATCGGACGAGGAGGTCAGCGAGCATTTAAAGAGATGACCGAGCAGGAGTAGCGATCGCCACAGGGATTGCCAAGAGGGCGGACTATCGTTACAAATCTCAACAATATTTTAAGCACTAGTCAAGACTAATTAAGATGCGTTTGCCCAAGACTAACTGCCAGGGTAAGCGCATCTAAATTTGTCTTGACAAAAACCTTGGTTTCTGCATGAACAAATAACCAAAGTTTCTCGTTACCCGCATTTCTCACAATAGAAGACCGTCACACTACAGCAGTTTCTCCATTCTTTCTAGCAATTCCTCAAATTCCTTCTGCTTCTCCGGGTCATCCCAAGATTTCATTTTGTTCGCTTTGGTATACATTTCTTTCAATCGTTGTGGGTAAGTTACGCTTTTATCAGTGTTACTCCCCTTTCCTTTCGCCTCCGTCGTCTTTAACTTAGCAATTCTCTCCCTAATCTGGCTCAGCGATAAAACCTGGGCAACAGCTTCTTTCAGGAGAGATTTTCGCTGCTTTTCATCTTTTACACCTGCGATTGCCTTGGCTTTCGTATATTCTATAGAACCTTTCTCAAGAGCTTCTAAAAGTTCTTTGGGGAGATTAAGCAACGGAAGCCTATTTTTTACATAGGATTCCCAAGTCATTTTTCCCAAACAAACCAGAACCTGCTCTACCACAGCCGCTTCGGGGGGCATAACGTTATGCCCAGGTTTATCAGCCGCGTGCTTCATCTGCGTTAGCAGGGATTTTACTCGCTCAGATGGTATATCCAGTTCCACAGCTAGGAGGTTAAGTATTCCTTGCGTTTCCTCCACAGGATTAAGGTCTTCACGCTGAAGATTTTCGATCAGGGCTACCTGGATAGCTTCCTGATCATTCAATTCTCGAATAATAACTGGCACTGACAGCAGATTCAGTTCTGTTGCAGCTCTATAGCGTCTTTCGCCAGCGACTAGCTCGTAAACATTACCTGCTAAGGGACGAACAATTAAAGGCTCAAGAATACCATACTGCTCGATAGACGTTTTAAGGTTCTCCAGCCTTTGCGGGTCAAAGTAACGCCGTGGCTGATTTTTGGGTAGAACAATACTTGCTAACGGCAACAAACTATTATCTTCGGTTTTTTTTTCCGTTTGACTGACAAAAGTATTAACAATACTGCCGAATTGAAACTCTTCAGGCGTTTTCTTTGTAGCTGTCATGAGAGGGCTTCCACTTTTAGAGCGATTTTCTGTAGCAACTCGATCGCAGGATGTTTTGGGTTATAAAGAGCTAAAGGTTTACGGCTTTGAGAAGCATTAGCGAAATCAGTTGCCCTTGGAATAGCTGGAAGCACAGTACCAATTTTAGACAACTGTTCATTTATAGCTTTCAAACTTTGTTCGCCTTGAGACGTTCGTCCATCGTACATGGTGGGTACAATACCAGCAATTTTTAACTTGCGGTTCGCCAAGTTTAGAACTTCAAGAATGGTATTTAACAGCAGTTGTGTTCCCTTGAGTGCTTTAAATTCTGTTTGAATAGGAATTAAGACGTGCGTTGAGGCAACAAGGCTCATAATACTTAAGATTCCCAAGCTTGGTGGACAATCGAGCAAAATAAAATCGTATCTATCTTGCACATTTTCCAACGCCTGTTTGAGCCGCAGTTCGCGCATGATAGCTCCTGCCAATTCCATTTCAGCTTTGCTCAGAATTATATTGGAAGGGGCTAAATCCATGCCAAAAATCTCATGGAAAATTGTGATCTCTTCCTGTTGAACAAGAGCGTGATAAATCGTTTTATCAAGTTCAACAGGCTCAAACCCCATAAACGTTGTCAGGGAACTTTGCGGATCAACATCAACGAGCAAGACTTTCCGACCACGTTCCATTAGATGATACCCAATATTCATCGTCAACGTTGTTTTGGCCACTCCTCCTGATTGGTTAAAAAAAGCTATGGTTAAAGCTGCCACTTTTCATGTGCCTTGAATATATTTTTGTTATTTTCAGACTAATACCATTTTATGGAGTTTGCACAACCAGATGGAAATACAGGTATTTCAGAGGATGTACGAAAAGTCTAAAATAGAACTGTGGATACCTTGGGCTTAGTACTGCGAGTATTAGTCACTGCTGCCAGTATGGGTGAGCGTGATGGAGGCAGACAAGTGCTCAAAAAGGTCAAACAGATGGGAAATGCTGTGTCGCGCCTGAATATCGTCTGGGTCGATAGTGGCTTTGACGGTGATCCATTCATGCAGTGGGTGATGGACTTCTGCCGTTGGATTGTGCAAGTCGTAATCCGACCTAAAGAGCGCAAGGGGTTTGTTTTGTTGCCCAAACGTTGGGTAGTAGAGCGAACTTTTGGTTGGCTTGTTTGGTGTCGGCGATTGAACAAAGACTACGACCTACTTCCTGAAACTGCGGAGACATTTATTTACCTTGCCATGATCCGGATTATGGTGAGGCGATTGGCGTAAAATTTGCCCCCTCATAACTTTTCAAACATCCTCTTAGGAACTTCCAGAAAATAAATTATCCCGTTAATAATAATGATAATCAGTATTAGGGGGACTTAAACATTTTTGATGAAGAAATAAGCCTCAAAATCAGGCAGGGCAAGGGAAATACACCAAATGCCTAAAAATGCCTGAAACCCAGATATATCAACAGATCAGGTAAAACGATGTCAAACTCTCTCTGTATATACATTTGAGGTTCTTTTTTGACTATTTTTTGTCTAAGTCCCATTAGGCGTGGATCAATACCACCTGAAGTCTTTAAAATTGCTTCGCGATCGCTATCGAGTCAGAAGCGCGAACAAATTAGGCGATGGGTCTGCGAGCAAAATGCAGCTTAACGACTGAAGCTGTAAGAAGTTTTTAAAAACTTGAAATTTTGGGAGATGTGACGAAATTGGGGGAAGTGGCGATCGCTAAGATTAGCACTATGTACAAGTCGTTAACTATGTACACATACGAGGAATAGTGTTGTAACGGAAGTTTGAGTACCACTGAGTTAAGAGTATAAATAATTACTGATTTAAGGGATTACTTATGGGAATAAGGATACTAGTAAGTAAACTTACGTCAATAAATAATATTTTGCGAAAATACCATCCGATGGCTCATTTATTTTTGAAATGAAAAGTGGTGGAGAAAGCTTATTAGATCAGATTAGAAAGGGACTTAGTCAACTTTACGAATACAGGTATCGTTATAAATCCGTCATTAATGATAAGCACATTTCCCTATGCCTAGTATTACCGGAAAGTCCCGATTCAATCCCTTGGATAATAGAATATTTATGCATAGACAGAGAAATTAATATCTGCTGGTTTAATGAGAATGATGATTTATTATGGCCAACTATCTGTTCTGAACGAATGGAAGTATTAAAAGATAATAATTTGTAGTATTATAAAAATTTTACACATCTACCATAATTGAGCAGAAGTTGCCGTAATTACAAGGTTTATTTGTACCGTATTGAATAACCTCTCACCGATTGGGTTAAGTCGGATTAGTTGGAAACGTTTGTAGTAACTCTACAGTTGTAACCAGACTGTAGAAGATACGAGAGTAGCTGCCAACCGATATACAAAAGATTTGAGCGATGCGATGAAGGTTTTAAAAAACCGATTCCACATTGAACACGATTTCTTCACCTACAAAGGTTTGAGAACAATTTACGCTCAAGTATGTAGCCAAGTGTTTAACGGTAACGACCCTGACAACACATTGTATTTAGCCAGAATTTTAGGGCATGGTCGGGGAGAACTGCTAAGAGGAGACAAGCTGATTGATATGCCTGACTTTTCACGGCATCTTGAAAAGGGTATTTTTAGGGTTTCGCAACCTCTGATTTCTACGTTACTTATTGTCAATAATTTTAGATTCTTGACAATAAGCCTGTGGAAAACACCACGCTTTTTGGTGGTTTGAGGACTTCCCGTGAAAAGTCAGATTGATATGCTTACTCCCCAAAGCTATAACAGCGATTTTCGGGTTGTTGATACGGATTGTGTAAGATTGTGAGCGATTACCATTTTTTCACTCTATTTATCACCGTCACTTCCCCTAGAACATCGATAATTTTTTGTTGGTTTTTATTGTGACCTAAATCGCAACTTTTTCGAGATAAAAAGTTTGGCACTAGACACAAATAACAAATCAAGCATTAAATAGCCTGTTATTGTTAATGGAAATACAGATTAGATGAAATTTTTTAGTACAAATGTACCTTTTTTAGGTAAAATAAAAGAAGCTATACTTCATGTAAAAGTTTGGAGAAAACATGACAAGTAGCATAGAAAGCAAAATTGAAAAATGGTATCCAATTACTGGTGGGGTTATTGCAACTTGCTTGTATTACTCAATATCAAAAAATAGTGCGCTACCAAACTTAATAAAAGATATATTTTCGGCAGGTGCGACTTTAAGTAGTATAGCTACAGGATTTCTTGCGACAGCTATATCAATTATATTAACTATTACTAATAGTGATATTGTAAAACTACTAAAATCTATGAGGGTATATGTTAAATTAATAAACTATTTTATGGAGGCTATTAGATGGTCTTTTCTAGTAGTAATTTTTAGTCTAATAGGCTTATTCATAGATTTTAGTACAAATCAAAGCTGGCATCTATTTTTGTTTAACAGCTTCAATTTAAAAATACATTGGCAATTACTATTTTTTAATATATGGATATTTTTTCTAATAACTTCTCTACTTTGTACTTACAGAGTAGTTAATATTTTTGCAATAATTTTAAAATCACTATAAGTTAAGATTTAGAAGAATACCTACGTGAAAGTTCATCAAAACGATGTTTCCAAGCTTCTCTAAGAGCAAATTGTCTCTCCGCATAAGGTATATTACGCGTTTTACTAGAAGTAGTAATATAAACTTCTTCAACCATTCTATCTTTCAATAAATCAAGCGAATATACATCATCAGAATCATCGCTTGATCCTTTAACTTTTACTTTGTTTAAATGCTTTTTATTGAGAAATAATGAGTCAACAAAATTTAATATTTCCTTAAAATTTAGAGATTTTTTTTGTTTAATATTACCAGTTAATTTAAAAGATATATTGTGAGAAGAAAAAGCTTCATTTAATTCTAAAACTTCATTAAGACCATGCTCAGTATTTCCATCATATGACATATTACCTACACCAGCAATACTAACATCAAGCTCGTAAACGTTAACCATATTTGTAAATCTCAACATAGTATCTATTTGAAAAACAGGAGATAATTTTAATCTTTTACTAATTCTAGGATCAAACAATTCAAAATATTTGGCAAATCCTGATGCCGAGATAGTGTATTGACCTGCTTGTAAAGCTAAAATACTAGTAGTAGGATGATAAATAAAAGCCGTTTGTTCACCAATACCTTCGTCATCACTCAAAACCATATCTTTAATTTCACATTTACTATTACCTATAACTGGCAATTCATCCATGCGATGACGTATAAGTTCACCTTCCCATATGTCTTGAGATGTTAAAGAAACATCATATAAATAAACTGGATAAAAAACAGTACTTTTATATCTATCCTCACGCGCCAAACTAGCAACTTGAGTCAAAATTTTTTCAAAAGATACTCCACTATTCTCTGCAATCTCCAATTGATAAAAATGAACTTTTATTTTTTTAGCCACAAAATAAAATTAAATATAATAGTACACTGACTAATGAAAGTAACATATTTTAACTTGAGTAGCCAAGTGCGATCTCACCGTTCATGAAACGTTTCCAACAGTAGCTCAATAAAGTTTAAACCCAGCGAAAAGATCGCCAGTAAAAACTATGTGTTATCATTTTGTGCCCTTGCCAGTGTGGTAAGGGACTATTTTTATGTGTCTCTAATCAGCCGCCACAAGGGCAGTGAAGGCAGGGGAGAGGAGGAGGGAGGGTATTTGCCCGTTATGGCAGTAGAGGAGAAATAAGGAGGGATAAGTTAGGGGTTGTGGCGATCGCCAATGTACTTAGGTTAACAATGTAGCAAATTTATATACTGAGTGTTAATTAAAACAGTTGTCGTTGATTGGGGAGAGGTTTATCTAAGGCGAGGGTGTGTGCCAAGCTAGGACTTCCAGCCAGAGCGTGTTTCAGAATTAAGTATTTCTACTCATCCACTTTTTAGGGGGGGTGTGTGCCAGCGTGAACTACTGAGACGTATTTGTAGTACTACAAGATTACAAAATCGTGAGAGGACGGATATCCCCGAAAGCATACGCCGGACTCACGGAACCCCAAGCACTCGCCACAGATGCCCGAACATACGCCGGAGTCACAGACCGCCCCATGCCAAAGTTGTCAACTGCTAGTTTAGGTTGTGGTGATCGCACAAATATCCCGACCATACGCCGGACTCACGGAAGCCCGACCACCCGCCGGAACCCTGCCCCACCATACGCCGGAGTCACAGACTGTCTCAAGGCGAAATTGCCAAAACAGCCCTGCACAAATGCCCCTACAGCGAGTGATAAGCCCTAACCCGCTATGTTTACCCTTGGGTGCCAGTGTAGCCATGCAGCAAATCTTAGGGATATTCCATACCGACACCCCAAGGAGAGGCTCGACAGGCAATTTCGGGATGAGTTGCCGGAGATTTCTTGCCGTTGCTATTACTGGCGAACGCATTTGCTGTTTACATTGCCAAACCAAGTTAACAGCAGATTGTTAACGGCAGGCACGAGCGCAGCGACGTGGCTCGGCAGGGTGCCAGTGTCGTCGCG
>CAZZVG010000204.1:7728-8100 GCA_964657295.1 Iningainema sp.
AACTCGCCAGATTGTGTCAGTTGTTAAACTTTGCAAAAGCAGTGTG
This sequence comes from Iningainema sp., assembly GCA_964657295.1. Taxonomy (GTDB): domain Bacteria; phylum Cyanobacteriota; class Cyanobacteriia; order Cyanobacteriales; family Nostocaceae; genus Rhizonema. Next base: position 7,775 of record CAZZVG010000204.1, read on the forward strand.
GCGATCGCGAGCAAAGCGACGCGGTTAGGCACCCTTGGGTGCCAGTGTGGCATGAAGAGAATTTATTGCAGGCTCACTGGCATGGCACCTGCGCTGTTTACATTGCCGATGTGAACAGCAGATTGTCAACGGCGATGGGTCTGTCATTTGGATAGCGATGCCCTTGGCAACGGATGTGCGCCGGATCGCACCTTGAATAATTTGAAAGTGTCCTTGTTTGCAAATCTATGATTTAGGAAGTGGAGTCCAATCACCAGAAGCAATAAAACTAGCCCAGTAGTAAGGATGCTGATAATTTGGGTTGTTGAGTAATTCAAGTTGTGCCT
>CAZZVG010000205.1:0-2267 GCA_964657295.1 Iningainema sp.
TTTAACTTTTAACTTTTGCCTTGTTCGGTCAATACACATATGTTGAGATCCACTGATATTGTGTCAAGTACCCTCAAACAGCTGTTGGCGCAGTATTATACAAACACATCCTAACACGCTCATGCCAAGTAACGCTGTAGTGATTCCTGGTTCTGGAACTGTTTTCACAGAACCGCTTACCTCAGCCTGTCCTTTTAACTCAACCCCTACCTGTAGGCTAAGTGGCTGGATTTGGGAAGAGATAAGTGTACCAGTAGCACCCTGAAATCTGCCCGAACCACCAGTAATGCTGACTGTGGCGGAAGATTTGACTGTGAGAGTGTTGAAATCAATTAACTCGGTACCACTTTCAGTTCCAAACAACTTATCGCCATCACTTCCAGAGAATGTGACATAGCCAGATGATACACCCTGTAAGCCGAAAGCCGTTGGATCTGTGTTGAAGCTGTATGCACCAGTAGTAAAGTTAGTCTGGGAGTAGCTCAAGCTATCCAGCTTGGTTAAACTATATGGGGCGTTTGTACTCGAGCCTGAGAGAAAAATCTGTTCGAGGTTTGGTGTCAGATCACGCGCAGTCGCCAGTATGTCGTAGTCGGCGTTGAATGGATAGGATGTTTGTGCCTTAACAGGAGCGATACCTAATACACTACTCAACAAAAGAGACACAGGAACGTGCCACAAAGTATTTAAGCGGAACATCACAATCTTTCCTCAATGCACGTTTAACTTGATATCAAGAGTATACTTCAATACGTTTCAGTTAAGACATTTGTTTGTTTAGGCAGCTTTTGCAGACGCTTCTCATGGGGCATGACAGCGATTGACCCACCGTATGACCTTGTGGCTATTGATGTGGCGATGCGCGAGTATCCAATGTAATGCAACAATTAGGTACACCGCACCGTGGCAACAATTTTTAACACTCAAGACAATCAGGTTATGGGTAAAACTTTGTACAGTTGAGCGAAGTCTCCAATTACTTCTTAAGACAACTGCACTGCCATTTCTTAGCGTGAATACTTTGAGCAATTAGCATGGAGCCAAAATTTCTTACTCGTGCATAAGTTGATTTTGCTTGCACCTATATATTAAAGAAAGAAAGTCAACAAATCTGATTCACATAATTAGATTTTTGTCAATATATAAGTTCAAGTGAGTCAAAAATCATGCAAGTTGTCGAACTGTAATCGTGAACATAGCTGCATAAAAACAAACCATGAATACCAGAGGTTTTAATCGCCGTGAATTCTTGTGGGGACTTAGCCAGTCAGTCCTAAGCTCGCTCGTTTTAGGACGAGCATTTCAGCAGGTAGCAGCAGCAGAAACCAAGCCCACCTCAGTGTTAGTGGTTGGTGCCGGTCTTTCGGGTTTATATACGGCGTTGCTATTAGAGGCAAAAGGACTAGCAGTGACTGTACTAGAAGCACGCAAGCGTGTCGGCGGGCGTGTGTATACTCTAGACAAGATTCCTGGTAAGCCAGAAGCAGGAGGTCAAGGATTCAATGAGAATTACCAGCGCTTGCTAAATCTAACTGAAAGCTTGCAAGTGCCTATAGAACAAATAAGCCCTCCAAATCGAGAACTACTGCTTTACGTGCGAGAACAACCTATAGTGTCATCAGACTGGGCTGCATCAAAAGCCAACTTGCTAACAGCAACAGAACGTAATACACTGCCACCACAATTGCTAACATCTTACCTGAGCCCAGATAATCCTTTAGCAAACAAGACAGCCTGGACAAAGGCAGAATATTTCGCTCTTGACATTCCTTTAAAGCAATATCTGACTACCAAAGGCGCTTCAAAAGAAGCCTTGCGCCTGATGAATTTCAATCCTGGTTCCTTCTTCAATAGTGTAGAGGCTACCTCCACGCTCTGGGCGCTCCGAAATAACCAAAGAGCCAAGACTCCAAGTAAACAACCGATGCGGATTAAGGGCGGCAACTCTCGCCTACCAGAAAAAATGGCAGCAGTTCTCAAGTATCCCGTTCAAACGAACAAGATAGTCATATCTATCCAATCAAGTGACACTGGTGTGGGAGTCGAATGTCAGGATGGTTCGAGGTTTCAAGCTGATTATGCTGTAGTTACTTTGCCATTTTCTGTGCTGCGTCGGATCCGAATATCTCCTCCACTACAAGGTGTGCAGGCTGAAGCAGTAGCAGAATTACCTTATACAATCGTGACGCGGATTCAATTGGCAGTTCGCCGTCCCTTTTGGGAAGAAGATGGATTTCCCACGCAAATGTGGACGGACACACCACTTC
>CAZZVG010000205.1:2277-8090 GCA_964657295.1 Iningainema sp.
CTTTCCTGTATTGGATGCAACAGGAATGCACAACCTAGTATGCATTACAGGTGGTGCCAGCGCTCAGCAGTTGGATGCCATGAATTCGCAGGTGTTAGCCGAATTTGTCGAATCGGAACTGGCACGAATCCGCCCCGCAAGCAAGGGAAATGTGAAGATAGCTAATGTTGTTTCTTGGGGTCGTGATCCGTTTGCGCTAGGCGCTTATTCTCACTTTGAGCCTGGACAAATCCGCCGTTTTCACGACAAAATGGCTCAACCTTGGCAGAGGATTCACTTTGCTGGTGAACATACAGCTATCGCTTCTTTTGGTATGGAATCAGCTTTGGAATCAGCTGAGCGAGTTGTCAACGAAATTCTAACTCTTGTTGGAAGGCGCTTGTAAGGTACTTAAAGCATAAATAAATCTTGAGCCGCCTTAGGGGAAATCCATAAGCTACACCCGCCTCCTGTCCAAATATTGGGCGAAGCTCTTAATTGAGCAAAAAGTCTCTGATTGGCATAAATTACAGCTGTATCGTTCATCTGGTGTCAACCGACGTAGGGCACTGTTGTACGTCGATTTTGTAGGCGGAACGATGCGACGGCTATCTAGCATTTTTAGGTTAACATGGTAGGACAAAATAAATATGGCGTAAACTAACTCATCCAGGCAGTCTTCCTAATATTCTTTCTACTCATGCGTCTAACGTCTCTTGATGTCTTTCGTGGCATTACCATTGCAGGTATGATCCTCGTCAATATGGCGAGTATCGCTGAACCCAAAGTTTATCCCCCACTTCTTCATGCTGACTGGCACGGTTATACACCAACTGATTTAGTCTTTCCCTTTTTTCTCTTCATTATCGGTGTCGCAATGAGTTTCTCTCTGTCAAAGTACACCGACGGTAGAGACGAGCTGAAGGGGAGAGATCTCAGTTATTCGCGGTTGTATTGGCGGATTTTGCGTCGTGCCGCAATTCTCTTTGCCTTAGGGTTACTGCTGAATGGCTTTTGGAATCATGGTTTTTGGACTTTTGACTTCAGTATTATTCGGATTATGGGGGTGTTGCAGCGTATCAGTCTGACTTACCTGCTTGCCGCCTTAGCAGTCCTCAATTTACCGCGTAAAGCACAATGGATATTAGCAGGGGTGTTACTGATTAGCTACTGGTTGTTGATGATATATATACCAGTTCCCGGTTATGGTGCTGGAGTACTGACGCGGGAAGGAAATTTTGGTGCTTATGTTGATCGCTTGATTATTCCTAAAGCACATCTATATAAGGGAGATAGTTTTCACAATTTGGGAGATCCAGAAGGACTTTTCAGCACTCTTGTCGCTATCACCAGTGTGATATTTGGCTATTTTGCTGGACAATGGATACGTAGTCAGCCAGTAAAATCACGGACAAGTATTGGGCTGGCATTCTTTGGCATTGGTTGCTTACTTGTTGGTTGGGCATGGGGTTTGACGTTCCCTATCAATAAGAAGCTGTGGACGAGTTCCTATGTTGTCTTAACGACTGGTTGGGCCTTATTGTTACTGGCAGCTTGTTATGAACTTATTGAAGTGCGACGCATACGTCGTTGGGGTAAACCTTTTGAAGTTATGGGTTTAAATGCTATCTCCCTTTTCGTCGCTTCTGTACTGTTAATTAAAATATTGGTCAACATAAATATCGGCACGGGAGAAAATGCACCCAGTTTATACGATTGGATTTACCAAAATATTTTTGCGTCTTGGGCAGGTGCGCTGAACGGTTCGCTGTTTTTTGCGATCGCCACTGTTGTATTGTGGTGGGTTGTTGCCTATGGAATGTACCGACAACGCTGGTTTATTAAAATTTGAGTGTTTTTAGTTGGCTTACCCCAAATTTGGGTACAAGCCCCCAACGCACGTTGTGAAAAAATCAAAAGATTTTTTCAATGGACGCACAGCTCCAGAAAAATGCCAGATCAAGATCTGAGCTAATGTTTTTCAGGTTGTTGCTCTGGCGGTTGTTGCTGAGCCGTAAATTTATCTGCCTTTGGAGTGGAACCAAAAGTGATCTCACCTGCTAGCATTTTCTCTCTTTTTTGGGCTTGAATCTTCACCCGGCTATGATTACAGATCGGAAATCCTGGAACTTCCCCTTCTAAATTTATCTGTTGATTAATCAGATTGCCATCCAGAGATGGTTTCTTCTGAGCAGCTTTGAGCTTGATGCTGGAAGCAGGCAATAAAGAGCCGCTCAAGTATTTACCAGATTGTTGAATCGTTAACACCACTGCCGAGGCTTTCAAACACTCTGGCAAATTTTGAGCCTGAAGTCGATAGCTACCATCAATTGCGGGAGGAGCTTTGAGATGGGCTGTTCCATAAGCGGTGACAACGCTAAATAGAATCAAGACCGCAATGATTGCCGTACCATAAAATGTTAAGGACTTAAATTTGAAATGATTCATGACACTGCGACTCCAGATTCGTCTGTAGTAAGGTCAGCGTTTGTCGCTGAAAGTACAGAGGCAAGGTGAGAGGTAACTTGACTATACCGACGGGTAATCAGGAGCGATGAGTGGCATTGAATGGCTATTTCATCTGTATATCGCCCCAAGGTTTGACGCTGTATTCCCCAAGCGCTGCTAGTGCCAGCGATAGTGAGATCAACAGTCGCCGATGCTTCTACCACAGCTTGGATAGGTTCTGCCGTCTCGATAATCTTGAGGTTGGTGCGATCGCGCAACGCGATGGGCAGTTGCTCCATCATCGTGTTGTATTCGTAGTTCAATTCACTGTGAGTTTGCTCGCCACTTGCCACCCGTAGAATGGTGAGATGGCGCTGTTCGCTATTGATGAGCAGCCTTAAGGCTATTTCTAGTCCTAACTCATCATGAATATTGGCAGAGTAAGGCACTAACAACGTCTCCAAACGCTCCCCTCCCTTTTGTATAAATACAGCTACATCCACCGGTCCAGTACTGAGAATTTGACCGACTCGCCCACCCAACCGATTGCTACTAAAAGCTGAGCGATGCCATCCCATCACAATTAAATTAGCTTGCTCAAGTACGGCAATCTGGGAAGTCTCCCGTGCCACATTTTTGGTTGTACGGATAATGGGACGCACCATCTTACGGGTTTCAGGAGGTTCCAAACTTTGAATCAATTCTGACATCCGAGATCGACGCTCTTGGATTAATCTGTCAGCCTCAGCTGGGGTACTGCTAAAAGCATAATTCTCTTCTAATTCAATTAGGCTCAGAGGATGAACTATGGCTGGTTGCACTCGACTGCCTGCGATCGCGACTGCCAATTGCATTAATCCTTTCTGCGTACTAAGATTAGCTATTGGTACTAGAATCCGATAAGTGGTAGCAGCATCTAGGTTCGTCTCATCCTCAAGCTCTCGATCCATGTCATTCAGCTTGATCAGCTTTTTGGGATAAGTCCACTCCAATAGGGGCGATGTCATAAAGGTTGTCACGAGCGCCATGATCACCAGCATGGTGAACAACAACGGTGAGATCACTTTTAGTTCTAGACCAATATTGAGGACAATCAGCTCAGTCAAACCACGAGTATTCATCAACCAACCTAGTGCTGAGGCTTCCCGTTTCTCAATGCCACCAACGCGAGCTGCAACATACGTGCCTATATACTTGCCACTGATTGCTACTGCCACAACAGCGGCGCATAGTATCCATAATATTGGTCGGTTGAGCAAACCAATTTGCGTTCGCAAACCACTGAAAGCAAAGAAAATCGGCAACAGAACCGTGAGTACAAAATCCTCCGTTTTCTCAGCTAACTCCTTCACCACCTCTGCTTTTTTGGGCATCACTGCTCCCATGAGGAATGCTCCAAAAATCAGGTGAACACCGATAGTTTCTGTGATCAGGGCAGAAATAATCACGCCTGCATAAATCGCGGCTAAGGCGAACTGGGTGAAACGCCCTGTTCGCTCGTGGTAGGTGGCAATTCTTTGCAAGAACCAACGCCCCACCGTTACCATGAACGCAATGTATAGCAAAGCTAAGATAATCGTTGGCAGTGCACCGCTCATGGTGTTGGTTTTAGCTACAGCGATCGCCACTGCCAAGACACACCAAGCCGTGACATCATCCACCGCTGCACAAGTCAGTGCCAATGTTCCCAAACGTGTTCCCTGTAAGTTGTTCTCAGTAATAATCCGAGCTAGTACCGGAAAGGCTGTAATCGACATTGCTGCCCCTAAAAACAGGGCAAAGGCTGTAAATGAGACACTGGCATTCGACACCAAAGGATAAAGTAGCAGAGCGAGTAGAGTTCCCATTGAAAAGGGCACTAAAATACTGACGTGGGAAGTCAAAACTGCTACTTCCATCTGACCCTTGAGGTATTTTGGGTCTAGTTCTAAACCAATGAGAAACATGAAAAATATCAGCCCTAACTGAGACAGCACATTCAGAAAGGGAACGGCTGTAGCTGGAAACAGTGCCGCAGCTTGTTCGGGGGCAAGCCAACCTAGCAAAGATGGTCCTAGCATAATTCCCGCAACAATCTCGCCAATCACCAGTGGTTGCTTAATCCTCCGGAATCCCAAACCCACTAGGCGCGACAAACCAATGACAATTAGCACTTCAATAAGAACGAGAATGACTGTTTGCATAACTTCCTTATTAGGTAGAAATAAATGTGATAATTGAAGTTACCGAGCGGCATTAAGCGCTCAATTCTGTTCTCCTTTCTGTTGTCTATTAAAAAGCTTGCGTCTTTGGCGCTTCTTCCATTGCCGACGGAGTTAGCTGACGGGCTAAGACTGGAAAATGTCTCTCTCAAGGTGAGATTTGCCCCTATGATTTGGTTCCTCCGTTCCAAATCTAGATCGGAAATTATTCAACATCCAACCTATATTGAATTAGGCTACCTACTTAACGATTAAACTTAAACTGAGATGCCTATCACAGTCAAGATCAATTCAGTTTTTCTGTAATATAACTTATATCTTTGACATTGCTTGTGACAGTTGCATAAGTCCTGACGACGAAGAATGGCTATTTCCGAAAAATGCCGTAGGAAACTTTGGAAAATATCTACGATCTCTGGCGAAGAACTTGTTAAGGCCTTGGAGTGCGAATAGTTTCTGGAGCCACTGGATTCTCAGTATTTGGGAGTACCCTTTCTCGACGTTCTCGTCTTCTTTTTTGCTCAACTTCATGAGTATGACGTTCTCGTTCGCGGGCACGGCGCTCAAACTCAGAACCTGGTTTTGCAAAGCTAACTGCCCTTTCTGTTTGCTGTTCACTATCTGTAGATACGAATTTCCACTTCTTTTCTACAGTTTGCACAACTTCTTGATCGAGATTATCGTAACCGCTAGATTCGGAAATCTCTGCATTTCTTACACTACCATCTCTTCTAACATAAATTTTCACAACTGCTCGAGCCTCTATACCTTCAGATCCTAATGGATATTTTGGGAGAGGGCAACGAATGCAATCCAAACCATCAGAACCCAAACTGTTGCCACGCCCATTTCTATTACCTGTAGCGATCGCTCTTGTATTTCCCGAACCTGGAAGCGCTCCATTTCCAGAGTTACCGCTTTGCTCGGAGTCATGAGTGCCGTTGCCTCCACGGTTTCTATTTCCTAGAGCAGTTGCAATGTGGGAGTGAGTTGCTGTGCTATTGTTGTTTTCTGGCTGGTCTACATTGTTATCCTTCGCTGCAGACGGTGAGGTGGGGAAGGGTAACTTTGGAGTTGCGGTTGAGGGTTTAGATGGCGTAAAAGTTGGCTTTGGAGTCTCCGTTTGGGTTGGTACCGATGTCGGTAGCGGTGGTTTCTGAGCGACTGTGGGCAACGGCGGCAGAG
>CAZZVG010000206.1:0-8083 GCA_964657295.1 Iningainema sp.
TGGTACCTCCATGAACCTCGATAATTTGACGACATAAGTACAGACCAAGCCCAGCAGTCCCACGTCCACTTCGTCCCTGACTAAAGCGGTGAAATAACTGTTCTTTTTCCTGCAGTGTAATTCCCGGACCGCGATCGCTCACTGCTACCTTCACTTGATCAACTTCAAGCAGTGCTACCTCAAGGAAAATTTCCTTGTTGAACTCACTCACCCGCACAGCGTTATCAAGCAGGTTTTGCACAACTCGTCGGATCTCTATTTCATCACCGTAGACAATCGGCAGTAGTTGAGAAATATTATAGCCAAGAATAACTTGACGCTTTGAGGATGCCTCGATCTGGGCAATTGCTTTGACAAAAATTCTTTCCCAGTTAAGAGGTTCGTAACTGAGGTGAGCGCTACTATTAGCTTCATAGCGAGAGACGTCCAATAGAACTTCCACAAGCTTGAGGAGATCCTCGTTAGCTTGGCGGTACTCTTGAAACACCTCCCTCCAAATATGATCCACCATCCCAAAAGCTCCTTTAAGCATGGAGTCCAGCGTAGTGCGGGTGGCAAGCAGAGGGGTACGCAAGTCGTGGGAGAGGGCAGAGATCAAGTCCTTAAGGTTTTGGTTCCACACCTCAATGCCTTGCTGACGTTGGTAAACCTGATCTGCCATTGCATCAAGAACTTCAGCCAGTTGACCGATTTCGTTGGGAGACGAATAGCCAAGGTGGACATTCATTTGACCTGCTTGCCAAAGTTTGCTTACTTCTGTTAACTTGTGTAGAGGAACTTGGACTTTTAGATGCAAAAGCCGGATGTTCCAGCCTACTCCTAAAAGAATCGCCACTGTGCTGAGGATACTCACGGCAGTGTTGATACTGTAGAGTTTCTCCAAGCGTTGCTCGCGTCCGCCCAAAAGTATCTCCTCTTGCTCAAGTAAGCTCTGAATCTGAGTACGTAAGGAATTGAATGCGGTATTTTCTGCTAATGGTTCATCAAAGCAACTTTGAGGAGTGGAACTTCTCTGTATCTCTGTGTCTTCTTGTCTCCGCGCTAGTCTACACCCGTCATTTTCGGGTTGAGCGGCATAACTGTTGGCATCAAAAAGCTTCATTCGCTCCAACTCACTCTGCCAACGATTGTGGAGATATTTGATTTGTTCGAGTTGCTTCAGTTGGGTATGGTTATCCTTTACAATATTGTATAGGTGGTTGAAGCTGTTGCTGAAGGCGCTATGCTTTTGAGTGTAATGCTCTAAGGTGGCTCTTTCCTCATCTACCGCAGCATTGAGCAGATGTTCTGCTTCTTTCTCTACTAGTAAAGTATGGGTAACCCAGTCTACTGTGTGCCTCGTTTTCTGTTCTATGCTGAGGTTCAAGCATTGTTGCCCTACTGTTAATAACACCAACATTAGAAAGCAACTATACAAGGGAGTAAACAAACTAGCTTTCCAAGTCGAGCGACCTAGAAAACGCCGCAAATCATTAACAGCTAACACGAATTATATAAATCCTAATACTTATACATGTGATCCCTCATAATCAACTGGCAGATGGGTTGAGTCAAATTTGCTGCAATCCTATAACTCCACCAGAACTCTTATTTTTGTAATTTTTAATACACATGTTTACTGAGCTTGGTTCAGAATAGATGCACACACTCTTGTCTCTCAGCAACTATAGGAGTGATAAATTGACTACCTCGTTCAACCATATGCAAACAAAACGAGTATTGATAAAAATTACTATAGCAGTCCCATTTAATTCGCGAACAGAGCCGACAAGGAAGACGACAGAAACAATACAGATTAACGAAATATCTTCACAATTCATTTAAGAATATTCTACACCCATTTAACCAATAAGAAATATAGTTACTAAGTGTTTTACTGAGATTATTCTACATTATTTAATTTTTAATTACAACTATCTTAACGCTCTTGTTCTAAATATGCTTAATGCTACGTATTTATTATGGGGCTAATTGCTTGACTTGCTAAATAAGTGATATCATGTCCGGTAAATTAACTTGAATTCCGTCTAAACCCGACCCCGCCAAAGCACAGCAGGCGGGTTTCCCGCCGTAGGTGACTGGCGTGGTGGGGTTATTTTATTATGGGTGATTTAACGGACATCATATGACACTTCTTGAGGGCAAGCTCTAAAAAAGTTGGCGAGCTTTGCTGTAGCTTTTTAATTTGATCTTCGTGTTGTCATAACACGAACCTAACATCTTTTTGTCAATCGGAATTACTGTTAAAATTAGGTATAAATATATGCACAAAAAGATAACTTTACTATGACTAAAATTTGCTCATGGTAATTAGATTTTTGTTGTACGAGAGTGATGAATAAGCAACAAGCTACACACTGACCATAATTTTACGGGGTTCCGTAGTAAATTCCTCTACCATTGGTACCAATGAAGACTAATCCAAATTGTTGCCTGCTAGCCTCCATCACATTTGGATCATCTCCGATCGCCTGAGTGCGATCGCCAATACTTGTCCATGTTTCTCCACAATCCAGTGACAGAAAGATTCCCTCGCCTAAACCAGCAACCTTACCATACAAATACAGCGCCCCAATTTTGCTTCCCATCGGTGGCTTGCCGATCGCGAATAAATAAGCTCTCTCCACCTTAGCAATCTTGGCAAACTTGACACCGCCATCTGTTGAGCGATAAAGCCCCTGCCAGTTGAGACTCACCCAAACTTCGTTGCTGATTCCCGGAAATGTTTTGAGCATCGACCAACCTTCATTCGGCAAAGATGAGTTCACAATCCTAAAGGATGCGCCCCGGTCGATACTAAGGTAGACTTTGCCGCCAGTATAGTAGTAAAATATGTTACTATCGACTTTATCTGCTGCCAGTGGTTGACCCCAGTACCACGGTCCTTTTGGTCCACTAGGCAATCCCGATACAGGACTCCACGAAGCTCCACCATCGGTTGTGCGAATAGGTTGCCCCTCACTGGCGATGACAACGAATAAGTTTGGGTGAGTCGCCGACATAGCTACACGCAGTGGTATTGTATTCTGCGGAAATGACGAAAACTTTGCCCATGTCTGTCCGCCGTCTGTCGAAGTTGCTCCTGTATAGGCGTTGTTCCATCGATTACCGCCGACACGTACCATGCGTAAAGGATTGCTTTCGCTGTAGGCAAGGCTGTAGGTATCCTGAAACCGGGGACTGTTCAAGCCACCCAACTGGAATGACGGGTAAGTATCTAATCCGTTGCTATGGTTAAACCCATCGACATCAGCCACACCACTTAACAACAGCGATCCACTAGGAGGTGAGACGAGGGCGAAGCTTACTAACTCCTCATGTCCTTTTTCATAGTTTAACCAGATAGGCTGCTGCTTGTTGATGTTGTCTGTTTGCCATGTTCCGAACCAGTCTGTTAACCAAACTTTACCAGGAATTTGCGGATCGAATTCAATCGCTGAGGTGGCTGAGCCAAAATACCAGTCGTGCCACCATGGGACTTGAGGCTTCAACGTCTGCCTTTTCTGCTGCCAAGTAGCACCACCATTAGTAGATTGAAATACTCGACAATAATCTTCTGTTCGATTATACTGATCATAAACGGTCAAAACATGATTGGGGTTCAGTGGATCTACAGCAAGGGCATCGAATGGAGTTGTCGCGTTAGTTGGCGTAATATTGCGCCAAACCCCGTTTGCATATTTGCTAACTCCTAAAGTGTGTGTCACATACAAGACTCCGGTGCTAGCGATCGCCATTCGATTCACACCTTTTGGACTTCCTGCTATTTTCCTCCACGTAACACCCGTGTCAGTGGATTTATACACTCCGTCTCCGTAGGCATTGACATAAACAACACCAGACACCTTTTTATTAAACAAAATGCCTGCGATGCCAATATCTGCTTTAGGCTTTCCAGGGAATGACGTAACTTTAACCCATGTGACGCCAGCATCTAAAGACTTCCAAAGCCCATTCATCCGGGAACCAAAGAAAATCACCTTGGAATTCAATGGATTGACAGCCAGTCTTTCTCCCACCCATCGTTGAGTCTCGTTGCCCCCCATCGGCAAGTCTATCTTCAACTTAGTCCAGGTTTTGCCGCGATCTGAAGACTTAAAAATTGTCCCCAAGCCTGCCTTCTCTACATATTTGCCAGCTGCAATATAGACAATATTCGGGTTGTTCGGATCGAGTGCGAGTGCTTCCCCCCCATAATAGTTGCTTTGTTGCAACCCAAAGTGGTCAGTTAGGGGAATCCATCTGTGATCTACGGAATTCCAACGATAAAATCCACCTACATCCGTTTTAATGTATACTAGTTCACGCTGTAGTGAATGCAGGTAAACGCCCGTAACATAACCACCTCCTCCCAAAGCAACATTACCCCAGTGATACTTTGATGTAACACTACAAGTAGGCTTAAGGGGTGCAAGTGCTATTGCAGTAGCGATCGCAATTGTCGCAATGCATGTTTTTCCTAACGAAACCCAGAAAGAGCGGCGCATAAGGTTTGGCTAGATTATCGACAACACAAGCCCACAGGCAAAGTCAACCAGAAAGTGCTACCATAATCGTGAATTATTATAACTGGTCTTGCAAAATACGACGTCTTTGTGTTGCCCCTGTACTTTTTAAAGCAAATGCCTCAATTTGACTGTAAAGTGACTGGGGCAGCAGCCAAAGAAAATAGGCAGCAGCCACGCTGATTAGTGTGCGGCGCGGCTCCTCAAGGAGAATACGCCAGTTCGTCGCCAAAGCTCGATTGACAAGTTCCACAGCCATGGAACTATCTTGCAGACGTACTGCCCTACGAGCTAAATAGCGCAACTGATAAGCTCTAGCCAGCGTTTCCCTTTGATTAACTATTTCTGGAGCATAGGAGCGTGTCTTTTCAATCACCTTTTCCCAAGAATCTAACTGCTTGAGCATATTTGCGGAAAGTCCGCCTGAATTCACTCGGTACAAAGTTAGAGCTTCAGAAATGCCTTCTATTTGCCAATCAGTCTGAATGGAAATGCGAATCCAGCATTCGATGTCCTCCGATTGGCGGAAGTGTTCATCAAAGTAAAAATCCTCTACACAACCGTGAAGATTATCTTGGAATTTAATTGCTTCAAAAACTTCAGAGCGAATCACCGGAGCCGAACCATTGCCAACTGGATTGCGGCAAAGTAAATAAGGTGTAGTGATTCCTTTGAGCTTAGGCATCTGATAAGTACCTAAGGGTTTTCCAACTTCGTTGATAAAAGCAGAGCGGCTAAAGCTAACACCGACGGCAGGCGAATTCTCCAGGTGAGCAATCTGTTTTTCGAGCTTTTCTGGCAACCAAAGATCATCTCCATCTAAAAAAGCTAAATATTCTCCTTGAGCATGGCGTATACCTGTATTCCTAGCTCCTGCTAATCCTCGGTTTTTCTGGTGAATGATTTTAATTCTATGGTCTGTGAATTGCTGACAAATCTCTATACTCTTATCTGGAGTTGCATCATCGATAATGAGAATCTCGAAATTTTTATAAGTTTGCTCGAGAACTGATTGCAGCGTAGTAGCTATATAATTCTCGACTCCGTAGACTGGAATAATTACAGAAACTTTTTTCATAAATGAAGACCGACTTTGTTTGAGTCAAGATCTCAGGTTGTACTACTAGTAAGGTAATCTCTAATACACTTATGAAAACACTACCTACTGGCTATGATCGCCTTAGTCGCTGATACCATCCAAACGGAGTGTAAGAATCATCCACCTGGCTATCCACCTGGTTATTAGCTCGAGCCTAACTGCTAAGTTTGTAAGAGAAAGTCACGGAGTTGCTTGCCAATAGCCTCAGGCGAAAAGCAGTTAGAAGCCCGATTGCGAGCAAGTTTACCCAACTCGTCCCCCCAAGCGGAATCATCCAAAACGCGACAGAGCGCCAACGCCAATGCCGTTGCGTTACCACGTGGCACGACTAGCCCACCTGAAGCCTCGCCCTCCTCAAAAATGTCGGGCACACCAGGAGCATCAGCTGCGACTACAGGCAAACCGCAAGCCATTGCCTCAACTGGCGCGACTGGAAAGCCTTCTTGTCGGGAAGGGAGGGTATAAACGTTAGCAGCACAGAGGTATTGCTGAATCCTGGTGCGATCGCGCACAAATTCATCTACCCAAATCACCCCCCGCAGTTGCAGAGCTTCGATCAGCTGGCGCAGTTTGTTCGCATCGCTGCCCGTTCCCACTAACAGCAACTGTAGCTTTGTCTGAGGACGTTGAGAGCAAATTTGATTCCACGCGTCCAATAGGACATCCAATCCCTTGCGCTCTATCTCGACACGCCCGTGCCATACTACCACCTTAGCATCAAGTGGGATACCGAGCGCCGCCCGTGCCTCGTCGCGGTTAATCCCACTCCATGTTGCCACATTTAATGGGTTGAAAATACGAGCGACCTTGGCAGGCGATACACCATACGAGGCATTTACTCGTTGAATCTCGGTTTTCGTAGGAATAATTAAGCCGGAACATCTCCTCATTGCCTGTAAACGCAGAGGAGATTCAAGTAAGCTTTGCTGCTTGTCACCTCCTTGGAAGGTAGCAAACACTGGCAAACGTATCAATTGTCCTAAAAGCACGCAGGCGTCGAAGCGGGCATATTCATACTCCTGACACAAAATAGCATTGCAACCCTCACGCCGTAGTTCGCGAGCAAGTAACATCAAAGGCGTAGATAAGTAAGAGCCTAAATTCTTGACGACATCCTTGAATGTGACGAGTAGGGAAGGGCGCGTATTTTGAGTGGCGTAGACATCGCTGAACTTTTCGTTCTCGCTTACCCCAGAAACGTTCAGCGCTTGGCGACGAACACCACGGTAAGTACGGTAAATTTTTGTAGTAGGTAATAGGCATATAGTAGTACCAGTTGGCTTATGTGTAAAGCGTGATGGTGCAGTAACATTTGCGGAAAAACAAAATAGCACTGTCCGCACACCAACTAGCTGCAGAGCATCAATGTACCCAAACATCCAGCTACCCATAAACTCGTTACAGAAAGCCTCGAATGAGACTCCAATGGTGTCTAAAAAGTCTTCGATCAGATCGCCATAAGGTAGTAGAGCAACTGTCGGCTTTGACAGCGTGTTCGCTTTTAGCAAGCGATGGCTATTATTTTCGTCTGGTTGAGAACTGGGTATTAACAAGTCAGATGAACTACTAAGCAAATTTGAAATGTTTTTCATCGTTGGAGTAGAGGCTGACGATTTGCACGAATTTTGCTGAGAAACTGGAGAAGGTTGTTAGTCATTTCCGGTGAGAATATTCGTAACAATAGAAACTTGAGTACTAGCTTTTGAAATCTTCCGTTTAGTAAAGTCTGCGGCTGTAAACGAATTGCCATCCACAAGTGCTGCTCAGCCTGTTTGACTCCACTCATATCAGTGCTGTGCTTCAGATATAAATCTGCACAATATTTGTGAAAACTTGTAAAGCTTTGATTTTTCAGATATTGAAGTTCTGGTGGAGCCGAGCGATATGCCTTTTCAAGCGTTATCAGACTTGCTTGCTTCATCACCTCTATTTTAGAGGACATTGCTCCTGCAGAGCGACGATAGTAAATTTGGTGCTTGGGAACGACAACAAAATGCCAATGAAGCGCTAGCCGCAACCAATAGTCCCAATCTTCACAAGATTTAAGTGCCGGATCGAACTCTCCTGTTAAGTTGATCGCTTGCTTGCGAATCAAAGTATTTGAGCCGTTATAAATAAAATCACCAACTAACAGGTTGGCATAAACATTACCTTCAAACAATACGGGTTCACTAGGATGGAAAGATAAGGAGTGTTCTTTCTCCTCCATGAAATAAATCCAGCTGTAAGCAACTCCTGCATTTGGATGCTGTTGCAAGGCCGCTAATTGTAGTTCTAACTTATCAGGTGTCCATAAGTCATCGGCATCGAGAAAGGCAATAAAATCTCCAGTGGCATGAGAGATACCGCGATTGCGAGCCACTGGTAAACCACCATTGCTGTAGGAGAAAATTTTGATCCGGGGATCATCGATTGTATTTAGCAATTCTACAGTTCTGTCAGTCGAACCATCATTAATGACTACGATCTCAAAATTTGA
>CAZZVG010000207.1:0-8075 GCA_964657295.1 Iningainema sp.
TACTTTTCGCGTTGCTTTGACAGGAACGCCAGTAGAAAACCGACTGCAAGAATTGTGGTCAATTTTGGACTTTCTCAATCCGGGCTATTTAGGAAATAAACAATTTTTTCAACGACGGTTTGCCATCCCAATAGAAAAGTATGGAGATGCGGCTTCTTTAAGTCAGTTACGTTCCTTAGTCCAACCTTTTATTCTGCGGCGCTTGAAATCAGATCGCTCAATTATTCAAGACTTGCCAGAGAAGCAGGAAATGACTGTATTTTGTGGTTTGAGTGCGGAACAAGCGACACTTTATCAACAAGTTGTAGAAGCGTCGCTGGCTGAGATAGAACAGTCCGAAGGATTGCAACGCCGAGGAATGATTTTAGCTTTACTGATCAAGCTCAAACAAATTTGCAATCACCCAGCCCAATATTTAAAGGAGGATACATCAAAACATCGTTCTGGTAAACTTCAACGCTTGGAGGAAATGTTAGATATTGCTTTAGCAGAAGGCGATCGCGCCTTAATTTTCACTCAATTTGCCGAGTGGGGTAAGTTATTAAAACCCTACTTAGAGAAACAACTCAAGCGAGAAATATTCTTTTTATATGGCAGCACTACTAAAAAACAACGTGAGGAAATGATAGATCGTTTTCAACATGATCCCCAAGGACCTCCGATTATGATTTTATCACTAAAAGCTGGTGGTGTTGGACTAAATTTAACGCGAGCAAATCATGTGTTTCATTTTGATAGGTGGTGGAACCCAGCAGTTGAAAATCAGGCTACAGACAGAGTATTCCGGATCGGTCAAACTCGCAATGTTCAGGTGCATAAATTTGTCTGTACGGGAACTTTAGAGGAGAAAATTCACGACATGATTGAAAGTAAGAAACAATTAGCCGAACAAGTTGTAGGTGCAGGTGAACAATGGCTGACAGAACTAGACACAAATCAACTCCGCGATTTACTACTCCTTGATCGCAGTACAGTGATTGAAGATACGGAATGAGTAAAAGACGGAAGTCAGTCGCTTCTCCCAGGGGGAGACGCTGTGCGAACGCTCCAAGTCAAAAGTCAAAAGTAAGAACCCCATAAATGAATTTACTTGCTCTGCATCCTTTTTTTGTATCGGTCAGCAAATAGAAGTGAGGAGAAGTTAGTAGTTTATAACAATCAACAATCAACAATTAACAACCAACACAATGACTAATTACACTCTGCAAGCAAGTCGAGAATGGTGGTCACAAAGATGGCTTGATTTATTGGATTCCTATCGATTCAAAAAACGTTTGGAGCGTGCTAGAAATTATGCACGGCAAGGAAATGTCCTGAGTATTGAGTTCAAAGGAGCTAAAGTATTAGCTAGGGTACAAGGAAGCGAGGCAGAACCTTACAAGGTGTCCCTTTCCCTTGACCCTTTTAGCGATGAACAATGGGGGTACATAATTGAAACGATGTCTCAAAAGGCAATTTTTTCAGCCAAACTATTGGCAGGAGAAATGCCGCAAAATATGGAAGAAGTATTTACAACCAATGGTCTTTCACTCTTTCCGTTTACGCTGTCTGATGTCCACAGTAAGTGTTCTTGTCCTGATAAGGCTAATCCCTGTAAGCATATTGCTGCAGTTTACTATCAATTAGGCGATCGCTTTAGTGAAGATCCGTTTGTCTTATTTCAATTACGTGGACGCACCAAAGAACAAATTATTAGCGATTTACGTCAGTTACGTAGTACTAGGAGTTTAGAAACATTACCTGCAACGTCAAAAACAACTGAAACACCCGATTTACAAGCATCTGTACTTGACACTCAGTTCTCAGTAAGTATAGATTCATTTTGGCAATACAATCAACCATTAGAATCTTCTTTAGTTGTGATTGTACCATCTAGTAGTGACACAGTTTTAGATATATTAGGAGCAATTACTTTGACACAAGAAGAGGAAAACCTGGCTTCTTTAACGACAACTGAGGTGGTTATGAAGTCTTTGGATACCCTCTATAAAGATGTTAGCCAGAAGGCTGTTATCACCGCCATGAACGTCGGCGGAAATTAATGAGTACTGCTATGCGGAGAATGATCAAGATGATGGGGTTGTTTATAAACTTTCTTTCATAACTATGCAGTATAAATAAACAGACAGTTTAAATCAGCTTAAAACTCCAGTCTACTTATGTATTCCTGCTCTTAAGCTTAATTTGTGTGATCGCCAAGAATTTCGTAGAGCTTGCGTAAGTCCGATATTCTTGTCTTCTGTCTTTTGACTTCTGACGAATTGTACTTGCGATTGAATGCTATAAAAGCTAGAGTAATCCAGTTAGATAACAATGGAACTCCAAACCAAAATTATTACAGTAGAACTGACAGATGGTACTCTTATCAGAGTTGAGGCTACGCTAATTGGCGAACGCAAAATAAGTTTTCAAACCAGACCATTTGAGGAAGTCTCCACCGCTATCGAGTCTTTAACCAAAGAAATTGCCGAAACAGTGCATCGGGTAAAACCAGATAAAGCCTCTGTCAAATTTGGGATAGATATTGGTGTTGAATCTGGCAAGCTTACAGCCGTACTGGCAAAAAATTCTAGTACAGCTAATCTTGAGATTACTTTGGAATGGTGCGATCGCTAATTGAAGGGAAGGAGATTTTTTCTAACCCTGCTGATCAAGAAAACTTTGATTCGTTGAAAACCGTGCGTTTTTAAACCACGGATGAAAACGAATGGATATTAAAATAGCTCTTCTCAGGGAGTCATTAGTTGAGGTTGAGCAATCATTTGAAATTTAAAAATAAGTGCGTTAGGTATCCATTATTGTCTAGCTAACCGAGCAACAGCAGC
Source organism: Iningainema sp. (assembly GCA_964657295.1). Lineage (GTDB taxonomy): Bacteria > Cyanobacteriota > Cyanobacteriia > Cyanobacteriales > Nostocaceae > Rhizonema. Next base: position 2,826 of record CAZZVG010000207.1, read on the forward strand.
AATTAACTCATCTGGATCAATTGGCTTACGAAGATAAAACTGGTACTCAACCTCAAGAACAGATACGTCTTCTAAATCCTTACCTGTAAAAACAATGACTGGAATTCTTGCGCCCAAATCAGTTTCAAGGATTCTAATTTGATTAATCAACCAATATCCATCCTTCTCAGGCATAGAAATATCAGTTATCAGTATTTCTGGTTTAAATTGTGTAAATTTTTTTAAAGCCTCTTTTGCAAACGCTACTGCGACTACCTCTGCGCCATACTCTTGAAGTAAAAACTCTATAAAGTCTCGATTATCTGTATTATCGTCTACGACAAGTATTCGTAAACCATTTAATCTCTGTTCATCTGCATCCATGAGACTCATTAGCCGCACTTACTTGGTAGTTAGAATTGCGATTACCACCGGAGTGAAAAGAACATAGGACATATAACACCTGTTTTCCTTTGTAATGTATTGCTTATATAAACTCAAATCGAATGACATACAGAAGCGATTCGAGTCATGATCTATACTGATAAAACAGGTTTATATGTCCATTTTATATAAATTTCAACAGTTTTGATGGAAGTCTGATCTGAATATATCTGAGATGGTGTTAAGTCTTATTACATTGTCGAGCCAGTAATTCTATTCCATACAAAGACAGCAATAACCGCACCGATGACAGCAATAATAATGCCAGGAATACTCAGTGTTGTCGCTGTGAGAGTTAATTTGCCTGTAGTAACCAAGGTTGCCAGCATTCCGCCAACAAAGGCACCAATGATTCCTAGCAATATCGTTCCCAAAATCCCACTTCCTCTAGCTGCTGGGTCGATGGCTTTGGCAATTGCGCCTGCAACCAAACCTAAAACTATCCAAGCTATTAAATTCATAATTCAATTCCCTTAATCTTTTAAGTTGATGCATTCAATGTACCAATGAAACTCACCAATTACCGTCTTCCTCTTGAAATATATTGCATAATATTTGTAAAATCTCTGCAAATCTATGCAGTCATTATCCCCCAGTTTATGACTCCAGTTCTCTAGCAATGTCTTTCAGCTTGCGAATAATGTCAAGGTTTTTCTCGTTACGACTGCCATACAAACGCGCCGAAAAGATGCTGACGATCTCCAGTACGTCCTCAGCAATCTCTTCTTCAAATTCTGTTTGGGAACTGGCATTGAGTATTAACACTTCCGTGCCAAAATGTTCGCATAAAGAGAAAATGAGTTCGATGCCAAACCGCATGAGTCGGTCTCGATGAGTGAGTACTATCCGACCAACATCTCCTTGACAAATCCGCTGAATGAGTTTTCGCAAACCGCTTTTACGGTGGTTGATTCCAGAACCAACGTCTTGAATAACCTCGAACTTCCAATCATTGGCGATACAAAAGGATTCGAGGACACTAATTTGTTGCTTGAGGTCTTTATTCTGGTTTTGACTAGAAACTCGTGCATAAGCCAATGTTATCCGGTCAGAGGACATCCTAGATGGAGTAAGACCTCGTAATTGCACCAAGTCATAACGGCGATGTCCTGAAGGGGTGCGTTCAACGGTAATTTTTCCAGCCGCTTCCCAACGGCGTAAAGTGTCACGGGACACTCCTAACTCAGCTGCAGCTTGACCAATTCCTACTTTCATATATTTATTATAAGATCATAAGCGATCGCTCCTAAGGTCTGCATAGATTTGCTGACTTTCCCTCCTCATTCTTAAGGAGGAGGAGGACGTTATTTTGTTAAAATAGGACTTACGCAGAAGAGATCCCCCAACCCCCTTAAAAAGGAGGCTTGTTCTGATCCAGGTTTCAGGCTTTCAGTGCGTAAGTCCTGTGGCAGCTTGGTTTCTTTTGGCAACTGCTACAACGACTCTATCCACACACTCACAACCAAAGCTTTACCCTGAATGCTATATCCCTAAGGATAATAGAATATAGTGAGGATAGCCTTTGCATCGCCTTCAACTGTCAAAAGTTAATGTGGTAAATTCTCAAGGATTAGCAAAAATTTATATTCTGCAAAGGCTAATTGCATCTATATCCTAGTGTGATACTTTTTATGACTTCCCAGATTCGCTTTTTGATGTGTGCCCCCGATCACTATGATGTGGACTATGTGATTAATCCCTGGATGGAAGGAAATATTCACAAGTCATCACGCCATCGCGCTGTTGAACAGTGGGAGCGACTGCACCATATTCTAAAAGAAAACGCGATTGTAGACTTGGTGACACCAGAGAAAGGTGTACCTGATATGGTATTCACCGCCAACGCAGGCTTGTTGCTGGGGAAGACTGTTGTCCTCAGTCGCTTTTTTCATAAAGAACGTCAGGGAGAAGAACCTTATTTCAAACAATGGTTTGAGGAAAACGGGTACACAGTTCAGGAACTACCGAAAGATTTACCGTTTGAAGGCGCAGGGGATGCACTTCTTGATCGCGAAGGACGCTGGCTGTGGGCTGGATACGGCTTCCGTTCTGAATTAGATTCTCACCCCTACCTAGCGAAATGGCTGGATATTGAGGTGCTGTCGTTGCGACTCATCGATGATCGCTTCTATCACCTAGATACTTGCTTTTGTCCCCTAAACAATGGCTACTTACTGTACTACCCACCTGCGTTTGATTCCTACTCCAATCGCTTAATCGAAATGCGGGTATCGCCAGAAAAGCGGATTGCCATTTTAGAACCCGACGCAGTCAATTTCGCTTGTAATGCGGTAAACATAGAGAGCATCGTCGTGATGAACAAGGCTTCCGTTGCACTCACTGAACGCCTTAAGGATGCTGGTTTCCGAGTCATAGAAACACCTTTGACCGAATTTTTGAAAGCAGGAGGCGCGGCTAAATGCTTGACACTGCGGGTTACTGAACCAGTAGGGGAAGAAGTGCATGCCAATGTATCGGTAGAAAGTCGTATCCTTCGCTTAGAAGGACACTTGCTCGACACTGGTTTGATTAACCGCGCTTTGGATCTCATTGTAGACAACGGCGGTAGCTTCCAGGTGTTGAATTTCTCGTTGGGAGAACAACGACAAAGTACCTCAGCAGCAGAGGTGAAGGTATCAGCACCCTCCCATGAGGTGATGGAAGAGATTCTCTCGCAGTTGATTGATTTGGGTGCAGTTAACTTGCCGCAAGATGAGCGGGATGCCAAACTAGAACCTGTCATTCAACCAGGTGTCGCACCCGATGATTTCTACGTGAGTACGATTTATCCTACCGAGGTGCGGTTGAATGGTTCGTGGGTAAAGGTAGAAAATCAACGGATGGATGGGGCGATCGCTCTTACTAAATCATCCAATGGTATGGTAGCAAAGTGTAAACTTCTACGCGACTTAGAAGTTGGAGAGCAAGTTGTCGTAGACGTACAAGGTATTCGCACCATTCGCAAACCAGAATCACGCGAACAACGCAACACCCAGGAATTCAGCTTTATGTCAGCGGGTGTTTCCAGCGAACGGCGTGTGGAATTAGTCGTTGAGCAAGTGGCTTGGGAGTTACGTAAGATTCGGGATGCTGGAGGTAAAGTCGTTGTCACAGCAGGACCAGTAGTTATCCATACTGGGGGTGGCGAACATCTGGCACAACTGATTAGAGAAGGATATGTGCAGGCGTTGTTGGGTGGCAATGCGATCGCTGTCCACGATATTGAACAAGCGATGATGGGGACTTCTCTAGGTATGGATATGAAGCGGGGGATCGCCGTGCGCGGAGGACACCGCCATCATCTCAAAGTCATTAACACTATCCGCCGTTACGGTAGCATTGCCAAAGCTGTCGAGGCGGGAGTGATGAATAGTGGCGTGATGTATGAGTGCGTCCGCAATCATGTGCCTTTCTCTCTTGCCGGCTCTATTCGCGATGATGGCCCTTTGCCCGATACCGAGATGGATCTCGTTAAAGCGCAAAGTGAATATGCCCAGTTAATTAAAGGTGCAGAGATGATTTTAATGCTGTCATCAATGCTACACTCGATTGGTGTTGGGAATATGACGGCAGCTGGGGTAAAGATGGTGTGTGTGGATATCAACCCGGCTGTAGTTACGAAGTTAAGCGATCGCGGTTCAGTAGAATCAGTTGGTGTGGTGACAGATGTCGGATTATTTCTCAGTCTGTTAGTGCAGCAGTTGGATAAGTTGACAAGTCCGTATACTCTTAAAGTCGGTTAGACTTCAAGAGTTAATTGTTAATGGTTAATTGCAATCAACCATTAACAATTAACCGGACTTGATATAACTCCCTATTTTCCAGATAAAAACACCTTGAAAACATGACAGGAATCGCTTTTAGAAGACACTCAAAAATTCGTTGGGTAAGTGCGATCGCTGACTTCATTTTAGCTGGAATGGTGTTAGGCCCGCTCGCTGCTCCTTTTCTCTTAGCATTGAGGTTACCGATGTTTCCTCTAATTGCGAATATTATTTATTTTATGGGTCATTATGTGTGTCCGCAACCAGATATGGGAGTAACGTTGGCACCACCATATATTATGGCTGTCTGTATGCGTTGCTACGGTACCGTGACAGGATTGCTGATCACTCGCCTACTGTACGGCGTAACGAGTGGTAAAGGTTTTTACTGGTTGACTCAGTATGGCTGGGGTGGTGCAGTGCTAACTAGCTTCCTGATGATGGCTTATCCGGTAGAATTAGCAGCAGAAGTTTTGAATTGGTGGAGTTTCCATAATTACCTTGTCTTCCCCTTTGGTTTAATGACAGGCTTGGCTTGGGGATTATTTACCATGCCGATATTACATCAGAAAAACTGAAGCGATCGCTATTCCCGAACCGCCAGAAGAATACCTAAATAAGGAGTAATAATTATGATCCAATCTCTACAAAAAGTATTCACATTTGATGAATTTTTAGAATTTTTAGAAACACAACCGGAAAACATTCGTTACGAGTTGCACGATGGAAATATCGTTAAAATGGCACAACCACTTGGAACACATGAACAAATAATTATGTTTTTAGCAAGGATTCTACTTTTAAAAACAGTCGAACTCAAACTTCTTTATGATATAAGCAGCAAAAACGTTCTAGTGAAGCCGGAAAATAAACAATCAGGTTACTATCCGGACATTCTGTTACTGAACCTTCCTAACTTAAAAAATGAACTGCTATGGGAAAAAGAATCGACTGTGAGTCAACCAGATTCAATTCCCTTAGTGATTGAGGTAGTGAGTCAGTGCGTTGCGCGGGTTCCCCGCGTTGAAGCAACTGACGTTAGCGCAGCGGTAGCGCGTACTCG
>CAZZVG010000208.1:0-8049 GCA_964657295.1 Iningainema sp.
AACAACTCCTGTCACAATAGAAGATTCATCCACTTCAAATTGGGGATGGTGTAATGGGTGATTAACAGCTCTATCTTTGAAGCCTACACCCAAGCGAAACATGGAACCGGGTGCATGTTCTAAATAAACCGAAAAATCTTCAGCGCCAAGAGAGGGTTCGGGTAAGACTTGGACACGATCGCTACCCCAAGCTTCTTCTGCCGCTGATTGCAACAACTGTGTCAGGGTATAATCATTTTGTACACTTGGTACCCCCCGACGATAATTCACTTCATACTTCGCGCCATTGGCATCACATACGCCGGCAACAATTTTTTCAATCCAGCCTGGAAGATTGTTACGTGTTTCGGGATGAAGCGATCGCACAGTCCCTAATAGCTGTACGCGATCGGCAATCACATTTGGCGCTCTGCCACCATTAATTTGCCCAATGCTTAAGACGACAGGGCGTAAAGGATTCTGGGTTCTACTAATTGCTTGTTGGAGATTGGTGATAACTTGTGAGGCAATCCAGATAGCATCAATTGCTTGATGTGGGCGAGCGCCATGCCCAGATTCTCCAACAATGATAATCTCTAAATCATCAGCAGCAGCAGTCAATGCTCCATAACGTATACCAATTGAACCTGCAGGAATGGAAGGAAAAACATGAAGGCCTAATATTGCTGAAGCGTTTTCCATCGCCCTATCTGCCACCATCCAGTTTGCACCTTGGGCAATTTCCTCTGCTGGTTGAAACAAAAATCGTACTTTACCTGGCAACTCCTCTGAAATCTGAGACAGTACCATTGCTGTTCCTAAGCCTACCGTCGTATGGACATCGTGACCGCAAGCGTGCATAATTCCTTTTGCTTGAGATGCGTATTCCAAACAAGTGCGTTCTTGAATTGGCAATGCATCCATATCGGTACGAACTGCTAATAAGCGGCTATCTTTGTTAGTTCCTTGTAGTTCTCCAATAACGCCAGTTTTGCCCACTCTCTCTTGCACGTAAAGACCATTAGAAGATAATACACCAGCAACGAAGGCAGCTGTTTGGGACTCCTGACCGCTGAGTTCTGGGTGAGTGTGGATGTGACGGCGAATTTCAATTAGGCGAGGCGCTAGTTTTGTGGCTAAGTCTTTAATCTGGGTAAGCATTGATCAGTTCAAATCTCTACGCTTTTTCTTCATCATAAAGAACAGAACTAGCAATTTCTAGTAATGATTGATACAAAAACACTTAGTGAGGAGTGAGGAATGAGGAATATAGACACGCTGTTTTAAGCGTTTCTACAGGAATTACTCCCAACACGAGTGTCAGTTACCGATGCAATTTCTTCTCCCCATCTCCCCATATCTATTGCGTATAGCAGGTTGTACCAGTGTTATTTTCGTGTTTAAATTTATTACATTCCCGAGAATTTGTCCGCTCTAACGACCACCAATAAGGCTTGTTAGACGTCACAACACCAGTGGGCATAGTTGTCAGTTGGAAGTTTGCTCCACGGAAATTGGTAAAGTCTGTCGTGGCACCTTTCAGGTTAGCTGCGGCTAAATTAGCGCTGATGAAACCAGTATTACTCAAATCCGCATTTTCTAGCGATGCCGATTTGAGATTGGCACCCGTAAAGGAAGCGCCTGATAAATTTGCTGATTTCAATACAGTAGCTTCCAAATCTGCACCAGTCAAATCCGCATTGCTGAGATTAGCTTGAGATAAATTAGCTCTGTTCAAATTAGCATTTCGCAAATTTGCATTTTTCAGATTAAATTGAGTTAGGTCTGCACCACTCAAATCACAACGGGGACAAGCACTCGTTGCCTTCAGCTGGGCCAGATCTTGCTGGTTGGCAGCAAAAACTTGCTTTGTAAACCCAAAACAAACTAACAGTACAATAGTAGCGGCGATTTTAAGGTTCATGTTTTTACGAACAGCTCAAAAGTTGAAAATTTACTTAATGATGTACTGCTATCGTTACACACAAGACCAGTTCAGCAGCTTGAAAGTATGAAGAACTGATAAAAAACTTGTTTAAATATTGTAAATTCTGATATTATCCATAGTCAAAATTACAAATGACTCTTAGAATAAGTTTATACCGTCATCGTAGGTTAAATACTCCTCAATCGTAAATCTGACAGGAGTTTTGGACATTTAGTAACCTCCTAAACTTTGTGTATCCGGACAAATCGTGATTGATGAAACTTTGCCGGAATAACAAATGATGAGTGACCAATGAAAACCATTTCAATAGAATAAAATTAGAATTTAACTCCTAGTTGTCCGTTGAATCCTCTAACAGAATTGTAGCCAAGACCGAAAAAAGTATTTTTAGTGACACCAACCTGAACGCCTCCGGAAACGGCAACACCTTTATCCTCTGAATACAGTCCCAATCCAACATAGGGTGACACCACGGGCAATTTAAAAAATTTCAGCACATCAACACCTGTGGCACCGCCAGGACCAACTCCTAACTCAACACCCAAACCCAACGCCCTTGCTCCTATAGCATAAGTAACATCGCCATTTTTTCCCCCAACTGAAACCCAAGGTTGTGGAACTAGTTGAGCATTAGCTTGACGTGGTGTAAATAAAGCTAATATGCTTATTGATGTTATTAATGTTTTAGCAATAACGACTACTTTCATTTTCCATCCCTGCCCAATTTGAATGATTGCGTTAGAACGACTATTAGCTAGCAATTCACCTTTCTAACGCTTGTAAATCATGAGTTTTTGCAGCACTAGCTGTTAAACATGATTTACAGTGACGAAGTTCATTTTCTCTAAGTGTCCGGTTAAGACATAGGAATTATAAATTTTCTATGAATATGAAGTTCGCACAATTACTTATCATTACTGTAGTATCCACCGCTCAAAAAGTATGGATTACCGAGCTGAGCTTCAAAGATATCTAGATGAGCAAGGACGCGTCAAAGAATGGCCGTCTAAAAGAAATCGAAAATATCAAAGATTAGTGTTGGAATATCTAGCATTGAAGTTTGAGGTTGGTGTAACTTACACAGAAAAAGAAGTGAATACACTCCTCAATCAGCATCACTTGTTCGGCGATGCTGCATTATTACGACGAGAGTTGTTTGAGAATGGGTTAATTGATAGAAAGCGAGATGGTTCAGCTTACTGGTGTCCCGAATCTCAAAATTGACGGGACCAATCACTCGGCCAGCGTTCAACGACAACTTTGGTTTGGGTAAAAAATTCGACTGCATGGTGGCTTTGACCGTGCAAATCACCAAAAAAGCTATCTTTCCAGCCACTAAAGGGGAAAAAAGCCATTGGTGCGGCAACGCCGATATTAATACCAATGTTTCCCGCTTCGGCTTCATAACGGAACTTACGAGCTGCGGCACCACTGTTCGTGAATAAACAAGCCATATTGCCGAATTGACTGGTGTTGACAAGAGCGATCACCTGTTCAATCGTATCTAAATGTATCAAACTCAACACCGGACCAAAAATTTCCGTGCGGGCAATTTCTCCTGTTGGTTCAACATTTTGCAATATTGTGGGTCGAATAAAATTACCTTTCTCATACCCAGAAATATTTGGCGATCGCCCATCTACCAACATTGTTGCCCCTTCGTCTGCGCCCTTTTGGATTAATTCCTCAATCCGCACTTTACTCTGTATATTGATCACAGGGCCCATTTCCACACCTTGGTCTAAACCGTTACCCACTATGCGGTTTTTAGCAGTTTCGGCGATCGCTTCAGTAAAAGTGTGACGTGCTTTCCCGACAGTCACTGCCAGTGATGCTGCTAAACAACGTTGTCCCGCACAACCAAAGGCACTGTCAGCAGCAATGCGTGTCGTCATTTCCATATCCGCATCCGGCAAAACAATCAACGGATTTTTTGCACCACCTTGACATTGGACACGTTTGCCATTGGCTGCAGCACGACTATATATATATTTAGCTACAGGTGTCGAACCAACAAAGCTAATCGCTCGAATTTTAGGATGATCTAGAATTGCATCTACAGCTTCCTTTGCACCGTTGATTAAATTGACGACACCTTTTGGGAACCCAGTTTTCTCAAACAACTGAAAGATTTTTTGCATCGTCAAGGGCACTTTCTCCGATGGTTTGACGATATAGGTATTGCCACAGGCAAGGGCATAAGGTAAAAACCAAAACGGAATCATACCTGGAAAATTAAAAGGGCCGATCACCGCCGCTACTCCTAGAGGTTGCCGAATCATCATCTCATCAATACCCTTGGCAACATCTTCCAAGTTTGTCCCCTGCATCATGATGGGAATACCGCAGGCAATTTCAACGTTTTCAATAGCGCGGCGCATCTCACCTTTAGACTCAGCCAAAGTCTTACCGCATTCTAAAGTAATTGTCCGAGCTATATCCTCAAAATGCTCTTCCAGCAGATTCTTGAGTTTAAATAAATACTGTACTCGTTCCGTAGGTGGAGTGCGTCGCCAACTTACAAAAGCCTCTACTGCTGCTTGGGTTGCTTGTTCTACCTCGGTTGCGGGTGATAAAGGAACTCTCGCGAGTACCTCTGCCGTAGCTGGGTTGATCACCTCTAGATGTTCTATAGCACTAGACGCACACCACTGACCGTTGATGTAGTTGGGTAAAGTATTAATTGTACTCATGAGGCAATGTTGGATTAGCAGAATTGTAGATGCAGCAATATGACTATCTTACTCGTTTAGAGTTGACTCGTTAAACACCTCACGCGATACACGATGTACAAGGCTTGAAGAAACATAGAGTAACGTGAATCCAATCAGAGGATGAAGTACCTCTAGGTGGAGAGGAGTCTTGAGATGAATGCTGCAAAATTGTAGTCCAAGCTGCACGGGTAGACTGGCGGTGAGAGATCGGATTCTGTTTGAGAATGGAGCGATCAACGACCCTCCCAGTAATATTAACGACAGACCACTGTACCCTCGCACTAACCAAACATGAACATCCCACCAGGCAGGATCATTGAAGTAGGCAACCCCAACCGTTAATAACTGAGCAATCAAGCAGAGGTTAAAGACGATTGAAGTCGCGTAAAAACCGATCTGCATCCAACGAGTGGGAGTAAGATCGCGATCATTTTCCGAATTTGTGATCATGTCAGACTGCCTGTTTTACTTCTAAACCAAATGACTGCTGGGCATATAAAATCGCCAACCTCACTAAATCAGCTCCCGCTTTTTCGGGTGAACCGACATCAAATGGAGGAGATGGATCGTACTCCATTAATAGTTGAGCGATCTTGGCGGCTTCCTCACCACAAAGCTTGTCAGCAATCACTAAACCAAAATCAATGCCTGCTGTCACACCCCCACCAGTCATGCGATTTCGGTCAATGACGACTCGTTCCGTTCCCACCTCAACACCTAACGAAGCGAGTTGTTCGCGTGCCATCCAGTGAGTCGCGGCTCGGTAGCCTTGTAGCAGTCCTGCCTTCGCCAGAAACTCAGATCCGCCGCACACAGAGGTGATGAATTTTGCGGTGCTACCCTGCTTCCGGAGAAATTCAAGCACCTCTGGATCATCGACTACTGCCATCTGTCCTAAGCCGCCGCCGATACAAAAAACCTCTAAGGGCGGGCAATTTGTAAAGGTGGTGTCCGGCAAAATCATCATTCCGTCATCGGTTTTGATTGGATCTAACGTTTTCCAGATGCGATGAATCTGGACATTGGGAAGCGCACTAAAAACTTGCTGGGGTCCGACGATATCAAGTGTCGTCATGCCTGGATAAATTACCAAGCCAATGATGTGCTTTTGTGACTCAGTCATGAATTCATCTCCTTGTGGCGATTGCAATAAAATGTATTTTTATACTAGAAGTGGCAACCGACCTCGCCTAGTCCTCGATCGAGTACTCTTTTCACCACTATGACGATTTCCTTGCAGCTTTTATTTGAAGCAATCAGCCAGATGAAGGATGAAACCGCTCTGAAATCGCACCTGGCACCAAAAATTGGGGAGTATTTTGCAGCCAAGCGATCAGGGGTATTTTTCTTCGACCAGCTTTTAGCCGATCGCAATCTTCAAAAAGTACTAAAAGTCGCACTATCCATCGAGCACAATCCTGTGGCGCGTTACATAGCGGAGCGCCATACCCCTGTTCATGAAGGATTGGTCACATCCCCCAAGACTTGGGCAATGATTTGTCCCCGTCCGGATCATTGGCATGTGATGGCAGGACCGATCATCGATCACCGTCAATTAGTAGGCGCAGTCGGCTGTACCCGTGAAAAGTCAATGCCTGCCTTTGACACCCAAAATTTAGCTGATTTGAGTGCTATCTGTTTGCATTTATCGGTTTGGACTGCAACAGTGCGATTCGCGCAAAGTGCAACTCTATTGGAAGTGCAGGACCAACTCGTTAGCACCGATTGCTTAACGCCTCGTGAGTTGCAAATTGCCAATTTGGTAGCTTTGGGGCGAACTAATGCAGAAATCGGGACTGAACTTTGGATTACTGAGAATTCCGTCAAGCAGGCTTTGAAGCGAATGTTCCGTAAGCTTGAGGTTTCATCTCGTACAGAAATGGTTGCAAAGCTTTACTCCACACAACACCATTTGCCAGGTGCAAAACTATCTTCATCTAATTTGGACTAAAGGTAGCGGTGAAAAGTCAGATCCCTAACGCTTCCTCGCATACACAATTCTGTTCCAGTGATCGCTAAGTGCTAATAGCTTGCTGAGTAACAAAAAAGTCAAACAAAAGGTGAGAGTTTTACTGTTTGCTGATCGCCTATTACTGATGCATTAACGTTTCTCTGCCTACAAAATAAAGTAGGACTTATGCATTGACAGAAATCCTTGCGGCTATGAAATATAAATTTTCCATTGTCTGCTCACCCTACGCCTGAACTGTCTACAAAATGAAGATTATTCTACAAGCCAGTACTTATCATGACATTTATCCATGCGTTTACAGTTATTCCTGAGAAGCAGAATGATACTCTTCGGGGAATTCACAGCTTTTATAGAGAGGTTATCGGAACTCAACCAGGATTTGTTTCTGCTAGATTACTAAAGAGTGATGACGGTACTAGAATAACTGCGATCGTGTTGTGGGAAAGTCAAGAACAGTTTGCGGCTGCAAGGCAAATTCTCAACTTTCAAAATTTTCTTGAATCAGAATTTTTGGAGGGAGTTTCAAGTGAAATTCACGTTTACAGCAAGTTTGTTGAAGTTCCTGGGGTTTCGCATAAGCACAAACACAAACAGTAGAAGTGATCGGCTTAAATCTTTAAGTTTGCCCAAGTTTTGAGTAGCGCATAGCTAAAATTTACCTTTAATCAATATTTTTCCAGACTTCACTAACGAATTTGTCTCATTTCAACAACCAACCAAATAAATCTCCGACAGTTAGCTGTAACTCATTAGCAAATGACGGCACGGGAAGATATTGATCTGATTCATCAAACACTTGTATCTGCTGTCCTGGAACATAAACAAACACTGTTTGCTCTTCTGGATCGATTAACCAGCCCATGTGCGTTCCATATTTTAGGCAATGGAGGATATTTTTCGTGACTTTCGTAACGCTTTGATCGGGAGAAAGGATTTCAATTGTCCAATCAGGCGCTAGTGGAAATACATTTGCTACCCCCCCATTTTCTTTTCGAGGAATTCTCTCCCAGATAAATACTGAGACATCTGGCACAATTGCCCTTCCACCAAAAGTACACCGCAGTTCTGAAAAAGCTCTAGCAATATGCTGAGACTTAACAACTCCGTTGATAGCTGTTGGCAGTTCAGTTTGAATGGCGCTGTGTTCTTCCTGTGGCATAGGCTTTTGAATAATTTGACCATCAATATACTCACTAGCGGGTTTAGTTTCTGGCAGTTTCAGAAACTCTTCCAAAGTTATGTTTTTTACTGGTGTCTGTACCATTGCGCGCCTCCAAACAAATCTTCAATAATTCTTTTACTCCCAACAGAACCGTTAAATTACCTCTCCTCTCTGTCTTCTTCCTTGGCGTTCTTCTCCCAAGGGGAGACGCTGCGCGAAGGCGTCTTGGTGAACCAGCGCTGCAGGCGGAGAGAAGTTGCAAGGAGGGTTTCCC
>CAZZVG010000209.1:0-8033 GCA_964657295.1 Iningainema sp.
ACGAAGGAGCGTCAGGGCGTTGGTTTCCCTCCGGGCAAACTTCGGGGTTTCCCGCCGTAGGGAACTGGCGTTAGCGCAGCGGTAGCGTTAGCGACGTTAGCGAAGCGGTAGCGAGGCACGAGCGTCACCCGAAGGGTTAATTGCAATCAACCATTAACCATCAACAATTAACCGAACAGAAGCTACAAGTTTCCTCCTCTACGAACTTGAGCGCTAAATCCAGCAGCTTTGAACTGCTTTAGCTTCAAAGGTAGAGGCTGATTTGCTGGTACAGAAATTCTCAATTCAAAATCGCTGACTCCTGGTGGGATTTCAGCAATTGAACCAAGACGGGTGCGATTTTGCATGACGGAATCATTGTTAGCATCGTAAATTCGTCCAAAAATGTCTGCGTCGTAGACTGTCTTATTGGTAGAATTTTCAGCTTTACCCATCACAATAAAGCAGTTTGCTAACATCGTACTACCACTGGTAACAGCTCCTTTTGCTAGTTCCGGTGGACACTCATTGTAAGAAAGATGAGATAATTTAATCTGTGTAAGCGCATCCGCAGGGGGAGTCAGCACCCACGACACAACCCCGATGACGCAGGACAAGAAAATAATCGTGAGCGATCGCAACCGCATAAAAAATACCGTAAATGAATTTAAAAAACAGATAACTTTCGCTCCTTAGCATACCTCGAAATTCACCCTTAGGGGGGTTGAAAAGTCGTTTTAAATTTTTGTAATAATTGAAAGACTCAACCCTCAATTGCTATATAACTTATGAGTCCAGATGAGATTGAAGTAGCACTGCAAACAGCCATTGATCGTTGTGATGCACTGGGCTGCCCTCTCACTGATACACAGAAAGAGGTATTACTGCAAGAGGTTCAGCAACTTATGGGATCTCGTCCGGCTGTGTCAGAGATCAACAACCCCCTGGACGAACTTACCCTAGAAGAGTTAGACGCATTTTTACAATTCGTCAAAGTACACGAAGAACAAAATTACTCGTGGAAAGCCCAATTCCTCAACGACTGGTGGCATGAAAGTAATTCTGGAACAGTACAATTTATCCGAGAGCGCTATGGTTTGCAGTGGCTGAATCGCGTTGAGCCATATCATCTTAATAAGTATTCTTGTGAATACACAAAGAATTTGAAAGTAGGCGATCGCATAGAAATTTGTAATGCTTTATGGGAATGGGTACAAGAAAATGGTCCTTGTACCCGTGAGTGGTTTTCTTGTACCGTGATTAGAGTTGAGGAAATCAACTCTGGCGATCATGCCTCTACCAGTTGCCTGATCCGTTTCAATAACAATGCTGAATACGAAATTCCAGGCATCTACGAATGGAATATCCACAATTGGCGCTGGGGATGAATATTGACATCTCCCCCTCTCCCCCTCCCTAATGCCCCTACTCCGCGCCTCCTAACTTTAACAGCAGTGCTTGGCGCATCACATCCACTGGAATTTGCTGTTGCAACCAGATTTTTAATGCAGCTGCACCTTGTTGGATTAACATTTCCAGTCCATCGATCGCAATGAAACCCAATTGCTGCGCAAGTTGAAGAAATTTTGTTGGCTTCGGTGTATAGATCAAATCGTAAGCGATCGCTCCGAGTGGCAGATGTGCCATTTCCTCTGCACTCAAAGGCGACTCCTCAACAATCGGATACATGCCGATAGGGGTTGTGTTGACAAGCAGGTTTGCTTGGGGAATTAACTTGGGCAGTGAGTCCCATGTATAGACTTGTAAATTCACTCCTAGGGGCGAATTATCCCAACTCCTGTGGAATTCTTTTAACTTCTGCATATCTCGTCCAACAACATAAATTTCCGCACAACCAAGCTGAGTACAACCTGCGACAACTGCCCTTGCCGCACCACCATTACCTAAAATCACCGCTACTTTCTGACTCCAGTCTTGGTGATGTATTTGCAAAGGGTAGAGAAATCCTTCTACATCAGTATTTGTGCCTATCCACTGGTCATGTTTACGAATCACAGTATTCACTGCCCCTATAGCTTGGGCAATCGGTTCTACTGATAACAAAGGCAATATCGCCTGTTTATGCGGAATTGTCACGTTAAAGCCGACAACCCCAACAGCAGCAAAACCCTGGATTGCTGCGGGTAAATTTTCTGGTTCTATGGGAAACGGAACATAGACGTAATCCAGTCCCAAACTAGCGATCGCCGCATTGTGCATCAGAGGCGACAGCGAGTGTTCTACCGGATGCCCAATCACTCCTAGCAGTTTAGTTGTTCCTGTAATGAGTTGTTTGTTATTAGTCATTGGCTAACTAGTTAAGGAAGCAATTTTGCTGAGATTTTTGTTAAGATTATTAAAGTTATTTAACATTTCTTAGGATTATGCAGGCAACGACAGCCGCCTCTACAACCCCAATTCCAGGTAAATATTGGCAGTGGCGAGGGCATAGCGTTTACTACGTGAAGGCAGGACAGAGACACCCGCAACGTCCACCGTTACTATTGGTACATGGGTTTGGTGCTTCCACAGACCACTGGCGTAAGAATATCACAGGATTGTGTAATGATTTTGAAGTGTATGCGATCGACCTTTTGGGATTTGGACGCTCAGCAAAACCCAAGCTCCAGTATAGTGGCGACTTGTGGCGCGACCAACTCAACGACTTTATTACTGAAATCATTGGTCAAAAAGCAGTTTTAGCAGGTAATTCTCTTGGTGGCTATGCCAGCTTGTGTGTTGCTGCACAACGTCCCGATACGGCTGCTGGTTTAGTTTTGCTCAATAGTGCTGGCCCATTTAGCGAAAACCAGCCTTCTGTTGAACCTGAAGCGTTACAAAGTGAAATTCAGCCTCCTTCATTAAACGAACAGTTGCAAAAACTCCTGGGTGACATTGCCAAATGGATTTTTCAGCAATCCTGGGCGCGTTTTTTGTTGTTTCAGTACATACAACAACCTTGGGTCATACGTCAAACCTTAGAGAAAGTTTATCTTGATAAGACCGCAATTACAGACCAACTAGTAGAAGAAATTCACCGTCCTGCTTGCGATCCAGGTGCAATGGATGTCTTTTCCTCGGTGTTTAGCACGCCCCAAGGAGAAAAAGTTGATGTGTTACTCCAGCAATTAACTTGTCCTGTTTTGCTATTGTGGGGAGAAGCCGATCCTTGGATCAATGCTAGAGAACGTTCTCAGAAGTTTCGGCAATACTATCCTCAACTGTCAGAATACTTCCTCCAAGCAGGTCATTGTCCTCATGATGAAGCACCTGATCTGGTAAATCCACTCCTGCGTGATTGGGTTTTGTCGATTACTCACAACGAATCGCACGAACTACCGTACCCAATCCCTTCGGAATATGGACACGGATTCTGAGGAGTCTAAGCTATTTGATTTCTCAGCTTGCTGAACTGCTTTTTGAAGTTTCCAAAGCTTGCTCACGAAAATAGAGCCAAGGGCATCGCCATGCGCTCTTTTACCTGTTAATGCTCTCGCATATAGACTTTTACGGTAACGTTTGGGAATCCTGTCAACGGTTACCTAATAAATCAAACCAATCTATCCTACAACAGAACAACTAAAAACCTTCTACAGTATATGTGTAAGGGCTAGCAATCTACTAAGAACAGTTGAATTAACGAGGTACGATACTCGCTCACAACGAATAGTTGTATTAATTGGTGAAACAATTCAAGTTGAAATATTAAGTAATGGTGAGGAATTAATTCGATGACTAACTATCAACAATTAACTGAAGCTGAATTAAGAAATTATGTGAAACAACATCCAGAAGATGAGGAGGCATTTCAACACTATCTCACAATCATTAGAGCCAGACCGGGTGTAGTAGTTAGTACAGAAGAACAAGCATTAATTGAATTTAAAAAAAGAATACAGGCAGAATCAGCAACCTAACCTTTCACCCTACCCCTATCAATCTTGTGGTTGGTAGGGATAATTTTCACCCCGTAAATCATTAAATAAAGGTGATTAAAACCATGACGCGTACCTACGCACGATAGAGTTATTGGGTTTCATTCGTCTTTTAAGCGCCAATTTACCCGGTATGCAGTCGGTTAACAGCTTGACCTAGCGATCAAGATAACACGTACAATTTTTGCATTTTAGCAGAGCCTCGCTGATGAAATGAATATAATAGATTGACTTGTTTAGTACTGATCGGGAGATAGAGATACGTGAACCAATCGTCATTGAATCGCAGATTGACTCAAGCTGTTGGCATATTTTTTGGTATGGCGATCGCTGTTTGGGTACTGAGAGGTTTTGAAATTCTCACATCTCTCCCAGGAGGGATTATTTTGCTATTGTTCGCGGCAGCGATCGTCACGGCAGTTATTAGTTACGTACAAAAGACTTGGTGGCGTTTATAAGTACGTGTCACTGAGGAAATTTAATCCAGCCTCTACCCAACGAATTATGTATAAAATGTTTCTATATTGGCTCTTTAGAAAGAGGGAAAGCTAACGACAACTGTATAAACTTGTGCCTGTAGATTGACTTGACTTGCGTAACGGAGTTTACACGATGGCTGGCAAAACAGACACGGCAAATCACAAGAATACAGCAGATGAGAGTGCTGATAGCCAAAAGCTTGATTCACTCCTTTCCACGCTTGATGGAGATTTAACTAAGATAGATACAGAGGCTGCTCTCAATGCGCTGGATGAATGGTATACTATAGTCAACAAAGCGCACGAACCAGAAGCTAAAGATCTTTCTCACAATCTTAAAGAACTCAAACAACTTCTTAAGAGTGGTAAAACAACTGGTCATGAGATTGGTGAGGTGCTGATTGAAATTGGCGAACATACATCTCACATTGCTTCTGAGGCGGAAAAGGGTTTGAAAACTCCACTTCAAAAACTGGGTAAGCAACTCAAAGCCGCAGGGACTTCACTTGGTAAAGCAGAAGACAGAGAGCAAATTGAACACATTGACTCTCTAGTAGAAACACTAGAAGGCGACTTGACTTCAATTGATGCTGACAAAGCTGTAAGTGCGATCGATCACTGGTACGCCTTACTACATAAGTCAGAAAACGAGAATCTTCAAGAAATCGCCAACGAACTGAAACAACTCAAGCAAACCGTCAAGAGCAGTAAAGCAAAAGGCGCTGATATCGGCGAGATTCTCGTCAAGCTAGGCGAACAAACGCAAGAGGCGGGCAAAGAAGCTGCTAGAGGAATCAAGGGGCCGGTTCAAAGATTGGGCAAACTCCTCTCTAAAGCTGGTAAGTCTTTGGAAGAGTAAAGGCAGAATTAGCAGTTAACCAATAGCTAATAGCTAACTACTATTAGCTATTAACAGTTTCAACCTGCCTCTTGTTCCAAGCATTCGATCTACCAAGTACTGCCATATCTTCTTCGTCCAACTCTACTGGGATGCCACTGCGAATTAATTCGGCAAAGTCTTCATTGGGAACCATGATAGTCAACATATACAAGCGAGTAGAACCTGTATTTTTAATCAAATGAGTGCCAGTAGGAGGCACTAACAAGCTATCTCCGGCTTTAATTTGGACAATTTTACCGTCACACATTGCTATTCCTTCACCGCTAAGGATGAAAAACATTTCCACTGCCCATTGATGACGATTGGGTGGTGTTTGCCCACCAACGTCAAAAATTTCCACGCAACAAGTCAATGAAGTATTTGCACTTGCGGTATCAAATATAATCGCTAAGCGATTTGTGTCATGAGGACTAATGCGATATGCTTGGTAATCTTTGGGTGATTTGACAATAGCAATGACACAACTAGCGTCGTACATTTACTTATCTCCTTTTTGTTATATTGAATTTATAAAGTTAGGTTTAAATCTCCAGTTTACAAAATTTTGTTCATAACTAACTGCTGATAGTTAGGAGTGAATCAAGTCCTTTTCAAAGCAGCGTTTCTAAAGGAGAAAAAGCGATTGTCTTACTCGGTGAGACGCGAACATAAACGAGAAACGAGCGTTACAAGGGCTGATAAATCACTGAGAATTTAGCTCATCGAGCGCTTTTAAGATCGCTTGTGAGTCGGTTACAAAGCCAAAGCACTGCTTAATGTTATACAGCGTTGCCAACCAACAATACTCAGGCGAAGTAGTCGCAGTGCAGTCTTTGACTAACACACAGTCATATCCTAAAAAGTTAGCATCTTGCAGGGTAGTCATCACGCATTGGTCAGCATTGACACCTGCAAAAAATAGTGTCGTTCTGCCCAAATTTCGCAAGATACTATCTAAAGGGGTATCCCAGAAACCACTCATACGGTATTTATCCACTTGAATATCTTCCTGTGTCTGTTGCAGTTCCTCGACTACAGCAGCGGCCCAACTACCCGCCATAAGTACCATAGCACCATTGCTCGGTAATGGATCGCCTAATCCCACACCAACGCCAGTGGGGTTGTAGACGTGGAGTGACGCAGCGCTAATATTAAGTAAGTCGGGTCGATTTCCCCAATTTATCCACACGACAGGAACACCAACATCCCGGAGTATGGGAAGCAAGGTTTGTAAAGGTGCGATCGGCTGACGTGCTGGAGCTACATCCACGCCGATATGCGCCAACCAACCATCGGGATGGCAAAAGTCGTTTTGCATATCAATGACGAGGATCGCCGCTTTTGCTAAATCAAGCCGCAAGGTTTTGGTTTCTGTTGATAAAATAACTGGTTGTGGGGTCTGAGGAGGACGAGTAATGTCTGCAAGGGTTTCATTGACTGCCCAAGCGTTTGGTGGAACTCCTAATTTCTGAAGAGGTAGATTCATAAATCAATGGGGAAGTGGTTTGTTGATTGTTAATTGTTGGTTCATAATTTCAATCAACAACTTATATACCATTCTAAATTGTCTTTTTCTAGAAAATCTTTATAAATTTGCATTAGTTAATCAAGGTTAAAATTGTGAACTTTACAATTCAGAATGTTTTGATTGCGGCTGTTGATGGTTACGACACTGTGGACGTACAGGTTGTGGACGGAATCATTGCCGCCATTGAACCCAGTCTAGATGCCAATCTAGATGCCAGTCTAGATGTAAATGGGACGGCGATTAATGGTGAAAATAAACTATTATTGCCAGGATTCATCAATGCCCATACTCATTCCTCAGAAATGTGGCTTAGAGGGGCGATCCCGCCTTTTCCTTTAGAATTATGGCTTGCTGAACTCTACGATTTTGCAGCTTTAGATCTAGAGAAAGTTTACCTCAGTGCCTTGGGAACAGCAGTAGAAACTTTTCTTTCTGGCGGTACGAGTGTGGTAGATCATCTGGGGCTGATTCCTGGCAAAGAATTAGAAACGATCGCACTAGCTGTGAGTGCTTACAAAGAAATCGGTATTCGCGCCTTTGTCGCACCGTTAATTCAAGATGAATCCCTGACTGCTGGCATTCCCTCTGGGGAAATCGAACGGACTCATCTGCCTTATTTTCGCTTAACTACAGCAACACTGGAGTTAATTGAAGAAGCCGTGAGGCAGTTTCATCGTCCAGATGAGGGTGTCAGTATTTTAGTTGCTCCCACGGGGATTCAGCTTTGTTCTGATGCTTTATTCACCGGATGTATTGAATTAAGCGATCGCTACAATCTTTGCCGTCATTCCCACTTACTCGAAACCAAGGCACAAGAAAAACTAGCACGGGAAAAGTATGGCTGTAGTGCTGTGGAACATCTCCAGCGAATCGGTTATCTGAGCGATCGCACATCCCTCGCCCATTGCGTTTGGTTAACTGACGCTGACATCGCTATCCTTGCCGAAACCAAATCTACAGTCGTTCACAACCCATTAAGTAATTTACGTTTGGGTAGTGGCATCGCCCCGATTTTGAAATATCGTCAAGCAGGCGTAAATGTGACTTTTGGCTGTGATGGTGCCGCCAGCAATGACTCCCAAGATTTACTGGAAGCCATCAAAATTGGTTCTCTTTTACACAACCTTAACGATGTAGATTATCAGCATTGGATTACACCCAGACAAGCGGTGGAAATGGCGTCTAGTGGAGGTGCTAAAGGACTGAATATGGCGGAATTGGGTTCCCTCACA
>CAZZVG010000210.1:0-8028 GCA_964657295.1 Iningainema sp.
CTATTTGCACCACCAGACCTAATAGTATTTGCGACACCAGACTCTAAATTTATGTTGGCAGCTTTAGAACTAATAGAAGCAGCAGCAGTATTACTAATCGTAGCATTGGCATTTATGCTGATACTGCCATCAATGTCATTCAAACGTATCTTCTGTCCAGCAGATGTTTCAATATCTATAAACTTCTCCCTGTCATGCAGCCGAATTTTATGATTCCCGATGGTTTCTAATTCTATATACTGCTCAGTGTCATTAAACCGCAAGCAGTGACCGGAACGCGTTCCAGTCTGGATATAATATCCCCGCTTTTCGCCGCCTTTATCGTCATCGACAAACCACGCTTTATGACCGTAACGGGTTTTCGATACTCGTAGGCGCACGTTTCCGCCATCAACTGTGTCACCTATGGTTCTAGGGGTAGGGTCTGTACCATTCCAAACTCCACCAATGATATAGGGGCGGTGGATGTCGCCGTGTTCAAAGCCTACCAGCACTTCATCGTTTACCTCTGGTAGCCAGTAAATTCCGCGATCGGGACCTGCGCCGATCGCCACCACCCTCGCCCAATTACTGTTGTGTTCTTCAGTCAATGTGGGAAACTTCACTTTGACGCGACCCCAGCCTTTGGGGTCGTTGTTATCAGTAACAATACCGACTAAAAAGGTTTGCCCAGGTTGCAGTTGAGTCTGAGGAGCGAGAGTTGTCAACAAGTCTCCGCCCCGCGAACCACGTACGCTGAAATCTGTGGTGTAATCGCGTTCGTAATAGGTGTGACGAGTCTCGGTAATGTAGTATTGACCGCTGTGTGGTCCCATTTCTACTAGTTTGACGACTCGCCCAGGTCGAATCAGGGTTTTACCTAGGGCTTTAGCATCAGCGTAGATAAATTGTCCCCCAAGTTCGTCGCACAGGGCTTGCGCCATTGTATCGGCTTCTTTGGGATTGAAAACTGGTTGATCCACCAAGATCATCTTGGGCGTGGGGGGCTTACCATTAAACTTATTACTTGTATCACTACCTTTACCGTTTTCTGTCTCAGTAATAACTTTTGCTGTTTGAGCTGTAGAGACAATTGATTTTTTGAGGCTGTAGTCCCAACCTCTTACCTCGACTTCTTTCACCTGTTCTGCACTGGTGACGCGCACACGGAAACTATGCAAGTCTACTAACCACCTGAGGGTTAATACTTGGTTATCAGCTTTGGGTTTGCGGAAGTTGAGTTTACCATTTTGAATATACAGTTCAAAGCCGATCCGTGCTGCCCTTTCCCGAAGAAATTCCATGTTAGTTTGATTTTCCTGAAAAAGGTAATCATGGACGACACCACTTGGATCAACCGTGCCAGTTTCTATGCCTGCTTCCTCGACAATTTTCTTAACAATGTCGCTATCAGTCATGTTCTGAAAAGAACGGTTATAACGTCCCCGATGCAAGCGGTGGGAAACATCATAACCCACAACTATTATAGGAGCCTGAGATTTTTCAGTGAACTGAGTGTCAATTCCTGTAATTTCCCCTTCTATAAGAATACCTGGGTTTTCTTCCTCATAATCATGAGATTCTGTGGTGCTGGACTTAAAGCCAATCTTGACTGGTTTGCCAATTTGTAATAAGTCTTTGTAACGCCACCAAACTTCATCCTCTTTTCCAGGCTTGTAATCATTTTTGATTACTAGGGTAAACATTCCGGGTCGATGCAGGCTTTCTTCCACAGTAATCTGGAGAATATCCTCCATCAAATTCTTCGGAGCTGCTGCACCATCTATTTCTAATATTGGTAGGGCGCGGTAAGTAGCCATAAGCAATTCACAATAATTACAAATTATTCTTGTCAGACGAAGCTTATTTTCTCGGCTTTTTCTTCATGTTGTCCATACTTTGTTGTTGTCGTTGTTTTTGGGTAGGATTTTTAGCGGCTACAGGAGCGCCCGGTTCGGGTTTGTCAACCTCTTTGAGAGTAAGGCTGTCGATAACGGCACGTACTGGGGTACCATCAGGTAGAAACATGGTCAGATTGTAGGTGAGACTTACTACAAAGCAACGCCGCAAGTATACCTGATCGCCCCAACTAAATGTGTAAATAGGTGGGCGTTCTTTACCGCCTACAAATTTAACGGCTGTTCTAAATGGCTCAATGTATTTGCTGACGACATCTGAGCCATCTTCGTAAGTGTCAAATAGGATTTTCTTAATTGTTACTGTGTAAGCTTTTATATAAGAATAGCTGACTTTAGGTAGTCCTTCATCCTTAGTGCGTGCACCAGGATTTTCAGATGTTTTAACGTCTCTATTAAAGGATAACTCAGTGGGATTGAACATGAACTCTATGGGTGGCACACCATCTTCTGATGTCAGCCTAGCTTTGACCAAATTACCCGATTTTTCTGATATCAGTGACGATTTGCCTGCTAACATAGTATCCTCTCAAAAAAGTGGAGTTGACTTTAGCAAGGGAAGCAACCTGGATAGTAGCGTCCCTGTCGCTCTTGCTCTATCTCTAACCGCTGTCGCGTTAGTATGTAGACTTCCTGAGTTAGAATCTGTAATTGATTATCTAGGGGGGAAACTTCGCTAATATCTTCTACCGTTCCGGCTGTGCCAATTTCGGAATTTACTTTATGAAAGGCTGAATTGAGTTTAGCTGAACCTCTATCTGTCATCCAAACCGGGTAGCCCATGCACTTATTACCCCACCTCTGTTGGTCTATTTCTACCCGTTGCCGTAAAAGATGGTAAACTTGCTGGGCAAGAATTTCCAACTGTTGATCATCGATAGCCGATTCATCAGAGGTGAGATCTACTGTGGGCTTTAAGAATACAGTCACAAATTCATCTTTCCGAAACCTGCTGATATTTGCTGCTGATGTGGAATTTTCGTCTAATAATTCCGACAGGCTGGACGATGAAGTGGAATTTTCACCTAATAATTCCGACAGGCTTGACCATGAATTGGGTATTTCTCCAAAAGAATTTGAATTTTGGTCTCTTTCCCCAGCGTCCGCCTGCAAGCTTTCTCCCAACTCGCCGAGGAACTGACCCAAGGGAGACGCTGGTTGTAGCGGCTGAAAATTCTGTCCTAGCGTCTGTTGTACACGTAAAGGGTTTTGAAACCCAAGAGGGTCGAGAGACATAATGCTACACACCCTACAAAATTGGATATTTTTTTCATTAGAAGTCCCTGATGAACTACTGATAGCTGATATCTTGCACCATTCTCAACAAGGTGAGAGAAACCGGGTTTATAAACGATAAATTAACGGTTTCAGCTTTACTGATTCGTAAGAAACCCGGTTTCTGGGGGTGGTGCAAGATGTAAGTACCCGAACTTGATATGATAGGTTAGTTGACAAAATACCCTGATGCATGACGTCCTGGATTGAGGTTGACAGCACCGCCACCTTCTGATTTTGTCACTTTTAATCCCTCGTATGCTAGGGTCAGTTCTTCAAAAGCTACTGTGCTAGCAGAAGCTTGTAGTGCTGGTGCTTTCCAACCAATGGGAACAGCAGCGATGAGTGTCCAACACTGCATAGTTTCCCCTGCTTGGTTAAAAAGCAGGATATTAACGTTACGGCGTTGTTTTGCTCCGTCACTTATTGTCTGACTCACCCATGCCCAAAAGACAAAATCATCAATTATACCACGCTTGAGAGTGACATCGGAAAATTGTGCTTGACCTAAAATGACCCGCTGCTGGTCGTTGACGCCTCCTTCAAAATATGTTTCTTTCTTAATCGTGACACCCAAGCCAGAACACTCACTAAATGATGCGGTTATCCGGTTTTCTATTTCTACGTAAAAGCGATTTGCTGTTACATAGTTTAGTTCATAATTTGTACTATTGTTTCTTGCCATGAAAATTAAATCCTATAGTTACTAGAACGATCGCGTTGATTTCGTAAATCTTCTAACAGCAATTCATAAACGATGTTACTCAGCTTTTGCAGTAACATTCTGTCCTGTAGAATTTGGTCTATTAATTTAGAGCTTACAGATTCTTTATTCACATTAATACGTTATTATTTGTCTAAATTTGAGATTGGAACTAGTCCGGCTTCACTGAGCAAGTTTTGTCCTTCTTCAGTTTTGAGGATATCGGCAAAATTCCTTCCGGCTTGCTGAGATTTTATAATCTCGGCAAAATTATTTTCAGCTTGCTGAGTCAGACTTTGCACATCGGGATAAACTACTGCAATGGTGTATCCAAAGGGATAAAGTTTTTGAGCGAAAGCATCAACATTAGGGTGATAGTTTCCTTTATCATTGCATAAATTTGTTTTTGGATTTATGTCTTTGCCATTGTTTTGCACTAATGGCTGCACCTCATGACCTTGTTCGCCTACACTTAGGGGATAAACTGAACATTGACCATATACGTTGCTCAAAATTCCAAAACCAATACCACCATTCTTTCCGTTTTCAAAATCACCAAGTATCTTTGTTCCTAAAGTCTGTCGCGTTTCTAGCCTTGTAATTTTTCCGGCGTTAATTAATTGGTCAAACTTCTTGATTTGGTCTGAGTCATTCTTGAATACTAGTTCCTGAAATCGGTTTACCACCTCTTCTTCTAGTGGTATATAGAGTTTTACTGGTAAGTCTGGCAGCTTGTTATCTATTTGTTTCCAATTGGTTATTTCACCAATATATAGTCTCCGCAATTGCTCAAAGGTAATTTTTCCATTCAACGCTTGGGAAATACTCCCTTCTCTTTGAGAATCGCTAAAGGGGACAAATACTAGTATGCCATCATAAGCTATTGGAGCAATTTTTTGATGATTTAAATTGTTCTTTGTTAGTTGCTCCTTAAAATTATTCTCATCTACAAGCTGAGTTATAAAAAAGTCTGCTTTTTTAGCTTGAACTTTTTTGATCACCTCATCAAGTGAGTTTGCACCCTCATAACTTAGCTTTAATTTCATATCCCGATCGCTAAGTTCTTGACCAAATGTTTTACCAGGAGATACTAAGCTTGGCTGTGTCATCAAATAATTCCATGTTCCCTGAGATTTAGCGGAGGTGAATTTAAAGGTGCAACCGGGCGCATTTTTCCCGTTATCAATTTTTTTGTGGTGAGATCCTATGCTTAGCTGTGTCATTAAATAATTAAATGTTCCCTCAGATTTGGCAGAGGCGTCTTTAGAAGTACAACTTGCCACATTTGACACTTCGCTAATTTTGGAATATTTGGAATTTGAAATCGGAGCAGACATTTCGGGAATTTGCGCCAAGATAGTTTTCCAGTAAAACACCCCGGTCAAACCTATAGCAAGGAAAATCAATAATAGGAAAATTTGTGAAGCGTTGATTTTTGCAGAGTTGACTCGCGTTTTTTTCTCTGCCTCTATTGTTTTTTCTACTTGCTTTTCAATTTCCTGTTCGGGTACTGCTGCTAGTGCTTGACGAGCATGATCGGCATTGGTAAAAGGTAAATCAAGTCCTAAAAGATGGCGGATGAAAAGCTTAAGGGAATTGTCTATCTTCATCCAATTTTGTTCATTTTTGGGGTCAGGACGCTGACCGTAAACTGGGTGAGTATCTCCTCCTGATAACAGGTAAAAGCTGAGATATCCCAGGTCTTTTAAATCTTTTTCTGGTGAAGGGCTAACAGGTTTAGAAGTCAGTGGTTTAAACAGATTTTCCCAAAGAGCTAAATCGCATAGGTAGATGAAAAATTGCTCCTCGTCAGCGTCAATTAGAGATTGTTGGTGATTTGTAGCAATCAGTAAGCTATCGAGAGTGAGATTTCCGTGAGGTAAACCTGTGCGTACTTCACCGTTGGGGAAACGCACTCTTTGGTTGTGGAGAAACCACAGAGTTTGCAGCACTTGGTTGAGGACTTCACGCACCTGCTTAGAGGTCATGGGGCGGTTTGTTTGCTCCAGGTATTCTCTTAGGGTTACGCTATTATCGATTTGTTCAGTAATTAGATAGCAGCGTCTTTCATCTCTAGGAGCGATCGCCTCCCAGAAACCGAGTAAGCGAAAATCTTGTCCTCCCCCGTTCTTAAGATTAACACTGGCTATTTGCTCAAACTCTTCCTTACGCTGTCTAGCTTCTTGCTGATTGAAATGTGCTGCGGGTAGTAGGTATTCCTTAATCAAAATTGGCTTATTATTGGGAAGCTGAATACCTTCGTAAAAACGCGCCCTCTCCACCTCTTTAACTGGGCGATCGCTCGTGATTCGATATCTTCCTTTACGACCTTGAATATCATTGTTTTTTTGCAAAGGCGGAATTACGGCTTGACGGGATTGTTTAGGTGCAAATCGCGGCGTGACAGTTTGAGCGATCGCTCCATTACTACTGGGAACATAAGCACCATTTTCTTCCCTTATTTCCCTACCTAGTGTGGTATCAGGGACTGGGGTTTTAGCTTTAGCCTCTTGTTTTTTACCAAAAGGAATCTCAACTTCTTCATATTTTCTTTGGAGGCGGCGCGTCACTATTCGCGATACATTTTCCGCCGGATAGCGAACGAAGTTTGTAATTTCCCTAACACTGAGACTAACTGAATTAATTAATTGCGTAACCTTCACCCTTATTCCTCCCCATTTTGATGACAATTACAACCTATAGCAGGATGTGGTAGGCAGTGCCCACCAGAACCTGGATGTGGTGGGCACTGCCCACCCTACATATATTTCAAAAATCAAATAGGATTCCTATAGTTTTGTAACTTCTTGTGGCTTAACATGTTCCTCTTCCAATTCATTAATCCGACGATAAAATTGGTTGAGATAGTTGAGGTCACAGGCAAAAAGACCTTCAATCACAGCCGGAGTAATTTCTTCAAGCGCTCCCAGCCGAGTCACCACACGGGCTAGGATAATTACCGTAGCGTAGGCAGGATTGGACTTAACGCGGGGGTCACGCAAAGGGATAATTTCATCCATCGCCTTTGCTAAACGCATAACTCCTATGCGGTGCAAATTGCCATCCGCATCCATATATCCTTTAGGTAAAGTAAACTCAAATTCTGTTTTAAACATGGCTATTTATTGTTGCCGCGTAAACATTTCTACAGCTATTTCCATTTCTTCAATTTGCATATCCGTACTACTAGAACCCAAGTCAGAAGCAATGTAACTAACTGGCCAAGCACCTCGGAACTGGAATATTGCTTGTGCGTTCCCCGCTTGATCGTAGATAGTCAAAGAACCATCTCGAAGTTGTTCAGCCCATTTTCCTTCCTGAACTAGTTCAAACCACTTCCACAAAGTTTTGGATTTAGTCATACCCCGGCGCAAAGTGATATTGTTGGTCTGAACATCGCCAGGAACTTTAGTGCTGACAACTTGACCTGTTTTAGCTTGACCCCAGCGTTGGGGAGTCACCTCACAAACTTCTATGACATCTTGGGTGCGCTTAAAACCTTTGCATTCCATGAAGTAGCCGTCTACAGGTTCTTCGCTACCATCAAGCTTGAGTTCTATGTAAAAACGGGAGTTTGTGAGAATTTCCGGGTAATTTGCAATTAGGTTTGACATCTCATCACCTTAGTAATTAGTTAGTAGTAAGCGCTTAAGCGTTTACTACTAACCCATTTCCCACATAGCTACTGCGTACGCTTCAAGTCTTCGTGGACTAGCGTTAAAGTTTCGTTAGCCACGTCATTTGAGCCTGCTTCTAGCTTTGGTCCTTCATACTTTGTGGGATAAGCATGTTGCAGTTCCCAACGCGCCTTAATATCTCCTGATTGGTCGTAGACGGTAACCGAAGCTGCTTTGCGGTTTGATGTCCAATCCGACTTGCCACCATCATTTTTGTTGCACTTCACGAACCATTGATAAAGGTCTGGATTAGTGGTTGCTACAACCTTGACGACAACTGGTTGAAATTTGACACGAGTGGGAGCAGCCTGACGCAGGTTAATAGCGTTTTTGCCCGAACCCAATACCTGGTCTCCTCCGGCGGCTGGACTTTCAGCACTTAGACCATCAACTGCTAAAACTTGCTTGTCTGTTAAACCGTCAGCCTCGAAGTAAAACCGACAACTGACCAATAGTTCATCTGTTTGCGTTGGTGCCA
>CAZZVG010000211.1:0-2512 GCA_964657295.1 Iningainema sp.
ACGAATTACGAATTACGAATTATGTTGGCTATACCTCCGCCGCCACTAGTAAGAATCACCCAATAATCTGGCGGCGTATAGTGCCATGTGTTTCTTCAAAATTGGGATCAAACTCATGCAACCTTTCATATCCAAAAAACACCTGTCCGTTTAGCCCACTTTCACGGTTGCATTTAATACGCATTATTATATCACTAATTGTGAGATTTTGTGAACTTCCTGTAAGTGCAATTCCCGGAGCAAACTTTTTCAACTGATCGGCTTTGAACTGTGCTTTAATTTTTTTAACCTCATATTTGTATTCTTCCAGTTCAGGACGATAGATTTGGGGATGAACAATATCAACCAGACCTTCTTTCACCCAGTTGTCTGAGTCTTGAAGGAACGTATCCAAACCATACGGCTGAACACTAGGTGCGATTGACATCAGGAGAGGCTGATTCTTTTTTACCCCAATGTCCTTAACTGACTTATAAAGCTTACGTAAAAATTCGGTCAGAATATGAGCGCGCCACTGAATCCATGTTGGATCTTTCACATTAATTGGTGGCTCCACATGGTATTGCTGACGATATAAGCTCTGAGTTTGCTCATCATAGCCGCCTTGTACAGGCAACCCGAAGTGATCGTCGAGTTGAATTCCGTCAACGTCGTAGTTCTTAGCAACTTCTAGGATGAGTAAGAGCAAGAATTGCTGAACCTCTGGATCAAACGCATTCATCCACCACATATGAGGAGATGTTGTCAGCATTTTTCCTTGTTGATCGCGCGCAGCCCACTCTAACTTCTTATTCAGGATGGGACTGCCATCTTCATTCGCAGACCCAATGAACCCGTACTCAAACCAAGGGATGACTTTAAGCCCAACCCTATGAGCTTCGGAAATTACGTCTGCTAAAGGATCGCGGTTTTGGGCTGCAAAATGCGGAGAAATGGCATCGAATCCATAATTCTGCATGACTTTGCTCTTAAAAAGCGTGTATCCTCGATTCCAGACAACGGGAAATACAACATTGCATCCCATCTTCTTCAGCAAGTCCATCGCCGCCGCCGTGTTGTCTCTGGAATCCAGAACCGGGCTGTATTGAACATTTGGTATCCATACACCTCGAATTTCTTCCATTTTTATACCTCATAGCGGATTTTTGCTTTAGAACTATTTAGAACTATAAGGAGCGATCGCCCAGTTTGTAGGAATACCAAAAAATAAATTATCCATTCCGTAGGGTGCGTTCTGGGAGAGTACGACACCGTCTTACTCCCGAACCGCTAAAAGATTACCGATCTTCTTCTCTTCTTTCTTCGTGTACTTCGCGTCTTTGCGGTTCGTTAAAATAGGTAATCTTAGACCAGGAAGGGAGTAGCTGTTGTGGTGTCATACTCTCGTCGTAAGAGCGCACCCTACACGAGAGTGGAGATTTTTTTAATTGGAAGTCCCGTATGCTGAAATTTAACCATGCAGAAGACTGGTTACGTCATCTTCCGTAGCAGTTCCTTCAATCATTTCTTGGAAAAAATTATTGAGTGGCTTTTCTTGACTCACTTGTTTTAAAATAATTCTATCGTCTCTAAAATGATTAATCACTCTTTCTGCCATTCGCATTTCATTTGAACCATGTTGACAAAAGACTTTATCATTAGCACGAAATGTAAGTAGATATAGGAGGCTTAAAAAAGCATTCTGCTTGTACTGATACTTAAAATTATTAGGATTTTTACTAAGTAAGTATTCCAGAATAGCAGTAAAGTGATCTCGATATTTTACAGAGTTATGCCAATACGGTTCGGTGTCGGGTTTTTGGGGTGTATAGCAGACGTGTAGAGACGCGACGCCAGTCGCCTCAAACTCCTCCACCCCCGCACGGCGCTGGCTCAAATTTCGCGTCTCTACAGGATTTATCGGTATGTAGGTTATCTTATCCGAACCGTATTGAGAGTTATCCGCAGATTCAAATTTATAGTACCAAAGTAAAATGCGACCATAACCCCATAAATATTGGCTCGTTTCTAATTTATATTGGGAGTTAAACCAATTCAAGTATTTGCTTTGTAGTTCCTCTTTTACTGCTACTCTAGCAAGGCACTGTAAATATTCATTCCCTAGATTATGATGTCTTATTTGATTGACTATACTGAATTGTAATTGAAATAAACTATCAGGCAATAAATATTGCGAAAATTCATAGCTTTTTCCTATAAAAATAATTCCTTTTGCTAACAAATCTTTATGAATGAAACTCAATTCACTAGTACTATTTAGCAATCGACAAATAATATTAACTATTTTATGAAGATTTTGATTCTGGAATTCTGTTCTCAATTCACTCACAATTGACTCAGAAGAGTCAGCATTTACGAATTGTAATAAATCTCTGTTCCTGTTAATTTGCTGACAACTAGTCTGGAGTAAATCTCTTAAAATTGTATAGTTAATTGGTTTATTGCCACTATTTGCAATTCTGTCTAATTCTTCAGAAATTTGCAATAAACATGTTTTCAATTCCTCTAATCC
>CAZZVG010000211.1:2612-8002 GCA_964657295.1 Iningainema sp.
TTCTGTCTAATTCTTCAGAAATTTGCAATAAACATGTTTTCAATTCCTCTAATCCCCTACATGTTTGTAAACGATTAATTTGAGCTAATGATTCTTGTTGACGAGTGTTAGTTATTTTTTCGGTTGGAATATAACTATAAGTTGTCTGTTTTCTATCTATTAGGGAAGCAGTTAAGTTATATTTACCTTCTAAATCTATAACTTTAAGTTCAGGAAAAGAACCGGGTTGCAGGTGAAACTCTATACGAATACAAACCTCTTCTGTTTTCTGATAGTTTTCAATTTCGATGTTGTAGTCTTGAGGAACACCATTTATACAATAGTCGTTACCATTAACCTTGATAGGTAAATTAGCTGTTTGATTTCCCTGTGGGATGCGGAAGAAATCTCGGTTTTGATTGGGTATGCGCCCTATCAATACGGTGGGTTTGCCTTCATAAGAAATAGCATCTTCTTGATTAGATAATTGAATCCATTGTTTTGATACTCGCCCTGTCTCATCTGAAATACCGACGGCAAATTCTATTTGATCGAGGTAAATAGCAAAAAGAGGAAAATTTAGCTGGCTTTTTTCTTGCCATATTGTAGTAAAATCTTGAAATATTGGGTTAAGACAGATAAACTCTGGAAGTAGTGGCTGGATATTAGAGAAAATATTATACTGACTGATTAAGGCAAATTGATATTGAGGATACTTACTGGCAAGGTTACGTAAATATTGAGTATTAATTGCCCTAGATACGATTTGGGCGATCGCGACTATTGATAAAGTTACTTTTTTATAAAAAATTTGCTCATTATGTAAAATTTCAACTATGCCGTCAAATGATTTTTGATTGACGTAGGGCTGGAGACTCCGGAAAAAGAATGTTTTTTGTAAATAGCTAGCGAGATGATTAACTGTATCAATATTTTGGGACTCGGCTGGAAAATTATCAGCTAATATTTGGTGTGCTATGCTCTGGCAAATACTATTGTATGTTTCTATAGAGTTATAGCCTGAATTAAGAAGGATTGGTTCTCTGGTGTTGAGAATCGGTACTTGATAGGGGCTATCATCTAGTCGTGAAAAGTTAACGGGAATCAGGCGAACGCACCCAAAACTATCCAAATCAACAAAAACTAGAGGTTTGGTTATTTTATGTTGACAAATTTCCGAATAATGGTTCCAATAATGGTAAGCACTGCTGTATAAGTAACCATCTCGATGTTCCAAAAGATTACTCATACTCAACGTCATCAAATCCACTGTATCTGGAATGATGAATAACTGCTGTTTATCTCCCTGACTAAGTTCAGTACCAATTGATAGATAATCTAAAGTCCCTGAATTAATTTCCAACTTTTCCGAACGAATTGAACCCGAAATTGGTTTGGATAAATAGGAATGATTAGCATAATATTTTATAAATTCTTTATATTTCCTTGGTAAATCTCCATGTTCAGGAATAAACTGCTCAGGTAACTTATAGAAAAGTCGAGCGTATTGGCAACATTCAATGTATGATTCCAAATTATATAATCGAGTCATAAATTAAGACTGAAGTGAATTCAATACGGTTCGGTTAGTAGTATTCAGTCCTTGAAGATCCCCCCTAGCCCCCCTTAAAAAGGGGGGACAGAGCTACCCTTTTTAAGGGGGGTTGGGGGGATCAACGCCTTATCCAAACTGTATTGGAAGTGAAGTGATATTTTTGCGGATTTGAGTAATTTGTTTAGTACTGGTTGTTTTATACATTAAGTCAGTTAGAGATAAGGTACTACCAAAATTAAAATTAATGCCACCAAGATAAGCGACTTTATCACCTAATAAGGTAATTTTTGCGTGAAGATTATCTATTTTTTTGACATTAAAACTTGAGTGAGGAGTGAGGAATTGAGAATCAACAAAAATGCGCGTATCTAATAAACTTAGATATTGTGCTATTTCTAGAGAAGGTTGGAAGCTGCGACTGTAAATTTGTACCTGTCCCTGAAAATTTTTGAGTTGTTCTATCAAATCTTTCTGGTATTGGGAAGGCGTCAATAGATTGGGATAACTCTCATGTTGTTCATCACAAAAGCGATGAACGGAACGTAGGCAAAAACCATCCGAGTTACTAACCGGTAGCACCTCATCTCGGCTGCGTTGTTGCCAAAATTGGCGGAATAAATTGATTAATTGGGTATGAATAGAGGTGTTGCGACTAACAATACCAGCTTCTATATTAAAATCTAAGCTGCCGCCAGTTAAATTACAAGAACCTAAGTAAGCATATTGTTCAGAAATATAGGTCTTGAGGTGAAAAGCACCGCTACGGATCTGAATATTGGCATCCAGCAGCATTCGCAAACAAGCTTTTTTGCGCTGATTTGAGCGTTGATACTCTTTGCGTAAAGAAACATTATCGGCTACTTGGACATCAATGCGATCGATGACTTCGTTCCTCAAGTCAGTCAAAATCCAAACGCCTTGAGGTAATTCTTGAGATTTCTTGCAGATTAATTCTGTTAAGGTTTCATTTTCAATTACATAACTGGAAATTAGGAGGAACTGACGAGCTTGTGAGATGATTGTTTGTAAAATAGAACGACTTTTACGCCTACCAATTACTAAGCCTTGCGCTGGGGATATTGGCTCAGGGCTGAGTTGTTCAGGTAGTTTTCTAATTGGCAAGCTATAGGTTGACTGATACTGGTGAACCAGTAATTTAGCTGATGCCGACAAAGCCGATGTATCGTCAATACGGTTCGGATCAGATAATTTACATACCGATAATTCCTGTAGAGACGCGAAATTTGAGCCAGCGCCGTGCGGGGGTTCCCCCCGTTGAGGCGACTGGCGTCGCGTCTCTACACGTGTGAAATCTGTATCGTCTTCACCCAAGCGCAAAAATGTAATTGCTGCTCTTAAATCTAAAGATAAATCCTGTAGCGAAATCCAGACTTGCAGGTGAGGTGTTTGCGGCGTCTTCAGACGAAAGTTAGCTGGATCGAGAGATTGAAGGGCGAAATTAATTTTCTGAATGTCTGGTAATGTCTGCCAATATTTTGTAGCCTGTTGCCAGATATGATGACCAAAATCATCAGCTAAACCTGGATAATCAGGCTGCTCTAAAGTAATAGTGTAATTTCCTGGTTGATCTGCATCATTACCAACCCAAGCAGGAATTTGTGGATTGTCTGGAGTGAGATTAAACGTTGCTTGTGGGCAAGTAAATTGATAGCGGTAAGTGTTAGCAACCTGCAAAGTTAAGTTAGATGCAACAGGGTGGAGTAGTTGCAAGGATGGCACTTGATAGAGTTCACTTTCTCTCTCCACGCCTTGCGCTTGCTGCAACAAGTTAATTAAAACAGGTTCTGGGAGAAAGTTTAAGCCAAACGATTGACGCAATAATTGGGGTACTCGCTTGCGGTGTTGAGTTGCTACCGCCTGCACTTCTCGGATTAAATCAACTAGAGATACAGGGATTAAGTCTGTACCACTCAACTGTATGCGATGAAACGTGCCGGGGAGTTGACATTGAACTTTCATGAGAAAACCACCATCCGTTCTTTGTGTACGCCTTGAGCTAATAAAGCTCGCATCGGGGAACCAATTTGCCACCAGACATCGTAATCGCCAAACAAAATCAGGTACTCTTGTCCCCGTGTTAGGGCTATATCTATAGCTTCTGGAGGAATCTTTTCGGGATGCCCTACACAACTTACAATTACGATCGCTCTTTCAATTCCTGCCCATTCTGCCACTGTCTCAATTAGGAGTTCAGAAAACTCTTGAGGAGAGTGAGTTTTGAGCCAATCTCGCTGTCGATCGCAAAAGGTGATAATCCCAATTTGGGAACTCAGTTGCGGATCAAAGCGTTGGAGAAATGTCATAATCTGCTCCCCTGCTATCTGATTAGGGACATCTTGCCAAACTAATCGATGTCTTTGCTGGGGGAGATGATAATCAACCCGCGAACGTTGGGTGAGAATCCAGCGATCGCACACTACCGGATAAACAAGTTTGGCTATTTCTGGATGTAGCCGAAACTGTTCTGTCAGCTGACAACGATAAGCTGGAAGCAAGTGCTGACTTAGCCAGTTGAAGCACTGGGGAAAGCGAGTAAAAAATAACTGCGGCTGAGAAAATTGAGGAGAACGTCTTGGCATTTCATCACCAAACAAGACGAGTTTCTGCCCCAATCCAGACAGCAGCATTAGTTCTAACCAAGTGAGATGCTGCGCCTCTTCCACAATCACTAAATCAAAGGTAGTTTGCCACAAAGATTGATGCTGAGGCTGCATAAACTGAGCAACAGTACCCAAGACTGGCACTTGTGAATTTTCGGTGAGTTGATCGGCAAGTTCTGTAATCGCTTGTTCAGATAGATTGCCATAAAGCTGACTCAACTTTAACTGCTGCTGTAACAAAGGTTCTAATTGCTTGAGGCGATAAGCAAGCAGTTGAACTCGTACAGTTTCCAAATCAGGAAATTCCTGCTGTAAAAGTTCAGTCAGTTTTTGCTGTGAAGTAGTTTGAATAATTGGCAACCATCTTTCCAGTTTTGCTGGTGTTCGCAGTTTTGCCAATTCCGCATCAGGTAGTAGGTGTAACGGCAAGTAATCCATTTGCGGCTGGGCTAAATGTCGAGAACGCAGTTCCTCAATTCGCCAGTTGCGATAATCTTGGTGTTGACAGCAGAAAGCATACCCTGGTAAGTTGCGGTAAGCTGTGAGGGCAGCATTGTGATGAGTCAAAAGTAGAACACGCTTGGAAAGGTTAATTGCAGCATCAGCTAAACTTGTGGAAATGCGGGTTTTGCCTGTGGCTGGTGAACCAACAATCAAAGCTATCGCGCTGTTAGAAAAAGCCATTTCTAATGCCAACTGTTGATTAGCACTGAGAGAAACAGCCGGGGTGATAGTGGGAAAATTTAAGGGCGATCTTTCTGTCAAATAAACAGCACCGTTACAAACCGTTTGGATAATTAATTGAGTTGCTAGCGGTGGAGAAGCGTGAAGCTGTACCAATCTCTCCCATTGCGCTTGGGCAATTTCTGACGGGTAGATTAATTGTTGCAGTTGAGTCCAAAATTGTCGCTCATTCATACCGGAGACTCCACTGCTGATTTAATCACATGTGCCATAAAAGCAACAGTGTTGGAAAATCCTTGTGCTGTTATGGGATCGGGTAATTGACAAAGCAATAACTTCCCGTTAGAAAAACTTTGTATTTTACCTACGGGGGAGGAACTGTTCGGAGGAACTTGTAAATAAAACACCAATCCCTTCTGGAAATACTGTTGCTCTTGTAAATATCTATATAACTGTGCGATCGCCTGTTCATTCGGGCGATACCAAAACACCCAAATGGGTAAGGTAAACCGTTGAGTTTCTAACTCTTTTGAGTCTAATTGGTGAATTTC
>CAZZVG010000212.1:0-7973 GCA_964657295.1 Iningainema sp.
AAGTTTAAGAGCGCTAAAGCGCAACTACAAACCTATTTTTTATTTATAACTTAATGTTTATCCAGACTTGATGTAACCCAAACCTGACACAAACACAAATGTTGTATAAGTTTGTAGTCGCGCAAAGAACGCTCTTTGCGCGACTATGAACTATAGCGGTTCTCGATTAACTTTTTTCTTGTGGGATGGGTGTCAATACTGCGTAGGATTTGCCCTTTTTTCCTCCCCTGCTTGCCTCGACAGATAAATTCCAAACCCGTGCAGTATTGGGATGGATGTCCTCACCCGTCCGATTGGGTGGGCAATGCCGACAGCCTTTGCAAGTGCTGTTGAGCTTGCTGCCCGCCCAAGGCAGTGATTTCTCCACAAGATGTGTATTTTATCTGAGTGAGAAGCGCTATAGTAATAATTTATTGCGCCGATCTAGCTCTTACTTACCGCAAAGTAACCTCCTGCAGCACTAACTGAAGCTGCTACATAGCTTGCTGTTGCAGCAGCAATTTTAACCAAGTCTACTGATGCACCACCAGCAATCGCTTGCAGTTGTTCATCAGATATTTCTTGTCCAAAAATTTCGGGACGTGCAGGAAGTACAAAGTACAAAGATGTGGGATTCTCTTCCATAACTTGTACGCTCACTTCTTTAGGAAGTTGAACGTTGAACTCCTGCCCAATGACACTTTTGGAATTAGAGAGAAGTTTCTGCTTATAAGCCTCATCTTTCCAAGCTTTGGCAATAATGCGAGCTTCGATATCTTTGCGTGTTTGTGGTTGTGGTTGTTCCGTCATATTTCTGTTTTGGGTAAAATGCTGTAAGTGTAATGTATGCAGTGGTGTTTCTGATTAAATCATCGGTGAGTAAATCGACAGAATTAATTACATACTGATTTTTTACTGTGTAAGAATTTCAGTCTAAATTTGATGTAATTAATTGTGTCTAATTACTTATTTGGTTACCTGAAGACTGACGACAGCCAAACTAGCTGAAACTATTGTTTTAGCGCCATCTTTTACTATATCTGTGATCAGAGCACCACTAGCACCACCAGCAATAGCTGCCAGTTGCTTATCAGATATTTCTTGTCCAGCTATCTCAGGGCGTATAGGAAGTATAAAGTACAAGGACGTACGATTCTCTTCCTTAACTTCTACTTTGATTTCAGCAGGAAATTGAATATTAAATTCCTGCTCAAGGACAGCTTTGGGATTGGAAAGAAGTTTTTGTTTATAAGCTTCATCTTTCCAAGCTTTAGCAATAATCTGGGCTTCGATATCTCTGCGTGTTTGTGGTTGTATTTGTCCGCTCATATTGCCTCATTTTTTTGAATTAGTTTGAGTTCTTATATCATCTCCGCTTAATAAATTATCAAACGTAATTACAAAGTTAAGAGAAGTAACCGCAAAATCTATGCGATTGCTTTACTCCACTATCACTACGTTTGTGTCGGATTCAAACGGAAATGATATTATTCGTGCAATGTATAGAGAGATGAGGATTTGATTACATCTAAAAACATTGCACTTACTTTTGCTTGAGACTAACTGTTTATCCTTTGATCCTATTTACGATTGCGTCAGCTGCCGCACTAACCGTGAAAGCAGCGGTAGCTACTCCAGCAACAGCTGCTACTTTGGTTGATATACCACCACCAGCGATCGCCTGCAATTGTTCCTCAGATATTTCTTGTCCAGCTATTTCAGGACGCATGGGAACTACAAAGTACAAGGATGTAGGTTTTTCCTCCATCACTTGTACGTTGATTTGTGCCGGCAGTTGAATATTAAATTCCCGCTCAATCACTGCCTTAGGATTGCTCAGTAACTCTTGCTTATAAGCCTCGTCTTTCCAAGCTTTAGCAATGATATGGGCTTCGATCTCTTTGCGTGTTTGTGGTTGTGTTTGTTCGTTCATGGTTTTCTATATTCTAGATAAACTCTAAAAACTTGAGAGGAATTGTTTTCTTCTCTTGAATGATGCAACAATTATTTTTTGTGGATTTTTTTGAGTTGAAACAATATTTTTTCAACTTTGCCACAATTTGAATATCTTTCAAGAGTGCTACTCTCTTAAAGAAAACCTTATCAAAAATTAACAAGGTTTTCTTGCGAGTAATCAAATCCACTCTAGTTTTTTTGCTGTCAACTTCGGTCGAGAAGTTATAACTTGAAGAATAAGGGAAACCAATTTGAGAATCAATGCACAATTCTTTGCTCAGACTCACCGTTATTTTGATATTGCGATCAGACTTAAGGCTAAAAGTGGTGTGGCACATAGATTGCACCTGTACAGGTAAACCACTAATGTTTCATCCTCCTGACCAGAAAGAAAAAGGTACAGAGCAAGTAAATTTATTTATGGAAAAAGAAAAAAATGTATTTCGCCGCGCTACGCGTCTCGAAATACGGCGACAGCAAGACTCAAGCCCCTAAATTTATTTATGGGGTTCTTACTTTTGACTTTTGACTTCCCCGTTCGCGCAGCGTCTCCCCTTGGGAGAAGGGGCTGACTAGTCTAGTTTATATATCTAGATATATTGACAAAATATATTGGTTCTTAACTCATGCTTTAGTCACCTTCACAGTGAGATTTTAACTTCTGTTAACCTAATATTAATTATTAAGTTTTCCAAATTATGATAATTTCTCCATAGATGTACAATTTGAGCATTTAGCTTTACAAACAATTATGTTTAAAAAAAATCTTCTATCTTAAAGGAGTATTCCTGTGGGGAGAAACTGTTATTACTGAAAGTAATGTAAAAAAGGTGAAAATTGCCAAAATTTGGGGTGAGTTGAATAATGACTAGTAAAGGTATTTTAGCCCGGTGCAACAACGAAGTGACTAATGAGCAGTTGCGCTGCCAGATAGTTGAGCGCCAGCAAGTGGAAAGAGAACTGCGCGCAAGCGAAGAGCAATTACGAGCGACATTTAATTCTGCTGCTGTGGGCATTGCTCATGTTAACACAGATGGAAGCTGGCTGATGGTCAACCAAAAGCTTTGCAATATTGTTGGTTATACGCAACAGCTCTTGCGATCGCTAACTTTTGAGGATATTATCCACCCAGATGACCGGAATAGCGATCGCGAGTATATTCGCCAATTATTAGCTCTGGAAATTGACACTTACTCAATAGAGAAGCGCCTCATCCACAAAAACAATTCCCATGTCTGGACTAATCTCACCATATCACTTGTGTGTGAGCCGAACTGTCAGCCAAAATATTTCATTTGCATTGTTGAGGACATTTCAGAGCGCAAGCAGGCAGAGTCAGCGCTAAGGCACAGTGAAGCCCTCTTTCGTACTTTAGCAGAAACTACTAATGCGATCATTTTCATCCTTCAAAATGCACAAGTTTGTTATGTCAACCCTGTTGTAGAAGCTATTACTGGGTACAAAACAGAAGAGTTGCTCGCTCACTCCAATCTTTACCAAAAGCTAAATATTAAAGAACCCAACCTGTTACGCGAGCAATGTAGTTCAGAACTTGTACAACATCAAGAACTCATGATTCTGACTAAAAGTGGCGAAGAGTGCTGGTTGGATTGGTCAGAGGTGGTGTTTAAGTTTGAAGGCAAACCAGCTAAACTCGTCACAGCTATTGATATCACTGCACGCATACAGGCAGAAGTCAAGGTTCGTCAGGCTCTCGAACAAGAAAAAGAATTTGGCGAACTCAAATCGCGATTTGTTTATATGGTTTCTCATGAATTCCGCAACCCCCTGCATTTAATCTCATTTTCTACCAGTGCATTGAAACGTCAAACTAACCAATCGATTGACGAGAAAAAACGTAACTATCTCAATCGCATCCAAACAGCCGTTGAACATCTCACGGAGTTGATGGATAATATTTTAATATTTGGAATATCTGAAGCTAAGAAAAGAATATTTGAGCCAAAAGTGCTTAATTTAGAGCAATTCTGCCATGACTTAGTGACACAATTGCAACTAAGTCACGCTTCTAAGTGTACCCTCGTTTTTACCAGTCTCGGTGACTTTTCCAGAGTCTGTGTAGATGAGAAATTGCTCCAGCCAATACTCACAAATCTGCTTGATAATGCAATTAAATATTCCCCCAAGGGTAGCTTAGTTAATCTAAGACTCTTTTCTCAGGAGGACGAAGTTATTTTGCAAATTCAAGATCACGGAATTGGCATTTCGGCTATAGATATTCACCAAATATTTGAACCATTTCATCGCGGCAACAATGTTAGTGACATACAAGGTACTGGACTGGGACTAGCAGTTGTTAAAAATCTTGTAAAGCTACATCGTGGTGAAATTACAGTGGCATCTGAAGTTGGGGTAGGTAGTACCTTTACAATCAGATTTCACATAGCAAATGTTTGCTAGCCCATGAGTCTACTCTTGGCATAATTATAGACTTTCAGTAGACTCGAAAACTTCTCCAGCATTCTGATCAGCCCTTCATTTCATCTTAGGAACATTATCCTCGAATCAGCGAGTTAACGTCTTATCTGAACTGTATTGGCTTGTGTAGAAAGGGTTGGAGAAGATGGAGTATTTTGCATATCTGGAGAAATTGGGACAAGTTCAAGACCAAGAGCATGAGCTTTGTTCCTCAGATTTTTTAGGACTTGCTTATTTCGTAGTCGTCCATGCCAGGATCGGTATAAAGTCCTGTTGTAGTCTACATACGGTAGAACATACGTGCTCCGCATGTGGGCACAAGCGGTAGTAGCTTTGGGGGCACCCAAACGAGAACGCAAGCGTCTGTAAAAAGCGCCCAAGGCAGAACGACTTTGGGTCAGAGACAAGACTGCCATGCGGAAAGCTGTTTTCTGCACGATTAACAACGGGGCTAATTTTAGAGCTTTTAACGTCTATTCTATATGACTCATAAAAATCTCTGCTCCAAGATTCCAGCAAGAGCGTTGTTTTGCGCTGTGTTCAACGTAAATATCGTCGTTTGGTTGTTTGCTGCGAGTGACAAGAAGTATATTTTGATGCATTTATTGACCTTGCTACTATCCATATCTGAATTCCAAGAATCTTATCGCCGTATAATTTACAACCCTTTTTTTGGGTTGCGTGTACTTAGACGCAAAAGTAGATATTTAGCTCACACGCTTAGGTTTATGACGACATAAGGTATTTGTGTCTTCTTTTGGCGTTGATAGTGCTATACTAGGTTGCAGTGACATCCACTGTCAAATAGTGCAATCGAAAGTTTACATTACAATAGACCTTGATCATGAGATTAATGCCAGTATAAAAGTGATAGCACTCAATAGTGATGCAACTTTAATGCCTCAAGGGAAACATGTCCGCCCATGTATAAACTTTGCGCTTTCAGACAATAAAAACCGTGTTATTTTCTTGCGCTGTTTTCAACTAAGTCTGGGCTTATACGGTTAGGTGCAAGATTCTGAGATGAACAAAAAAGCCACATTATTAACTAAAGTCTCACAAAAACCAAAAAATTTAGGGGCAGATAATGAAGAAAATTTTGGTAATTGAAGATGAAGTACAAAGTCGAGAAATGTTTCTAGAATGCCTGGAAGCAGAAGGGTTCGATGCCATTGGTGCTGAAAATGGTTTTGTAGGTATCCAGCAAGTGCAGCAACATTTACCGGATTTGGTGATTTGTGATATTAAGATGCCGGAACTTGATGGTTATGACGTTTTAACTACATTGCGTCAAAATCCAACTACAGCAATTATTCCTTTCATTTTTCTGACAGCCAAGAGTAGCAAAGCCGATCTTCGCCAAGCTATGCAGTTGGGCGCAGATGACTATATCACAAAGCCTTCTACGATAGATGAAATACTCGCTGCGATCGCAACTCGGTTGGGAAAACAAGCAACCTTCCAGCAGTGGTATGCAACACAGCTTCAGCAAGTCGAAGCTTCATCCACCTCTGACACCGTAAAATCGACAAA
The DNA here is from genome assembly GCA_964657295.1 of Iningainema sp. Classification (GTDB taxonomy): domain Bacteria; phylum Cyanobacteriota; class Cyanobacteriia; order Cyanobacteriales; family Nostocaceae; genus Rhizonema. Next base: position 5,908 of record CAZZVG010000212.1, read on the forward strand.
ACCTCAGTCAATCTTTCCTGAATGCCCCCAGCTTAAAGAGATCTTTGACTTTATTGAAACCAACTATCGTCAATCAATTACCTTAAGTGATGTAGCCCAAGCAGTTGGTTACTCTTCAGCTTATTTAACAAGCTTGGTACGACATTTAACCGGACAAACAGTGAACCGTTGGATTGTCGAACGCCGGATAGCAGAGGCACGCTTTTTGCTCCAAGAGACAGACCACTCAATAGAAGCAATTGCAAATGCAGTGGGCTATTTAAGTATAGGTCATTTCTACCGTCAATTTCGTCAATACCAAGAAACAACACCCCAATCTTGGCGCATGGCACGGCGCATTCAGGTGAACAATAATCTCAAGAACCTATCCCACTAATGTAAAAATTGCTACTATCCATATCTGGATTCCAAGAATCTTATCGCCGCAGAATTTCCGACCTTTTGTTAGCGTAACGTATCAAAAGTAGATATTTAGCTTACACGCTCAGGTTTATGACTATTTGTGTCGATTAATGCGTCGTCTTGTTCTAGCGTCGATAGTGTTATACTATATTATACTAGGTTGCAGTGACATCCACTGTCAAACAGTGTAATCTAAACTTTAGATTACACTAGACCTAATAAAATTCTCATGTGCGAAAATCTTGGTGAATTTGTGTTCTAGTTGCTTGATCTCGAGATTAATGGCAGTATAGAAGTGATAGCACTCGATAGTGATGTAACTTCGATGCCTCAAGGGAAACATGTTCGCCCACGCATAAACTTTGCGCTTTCTGACAAATCGAAGGAAGAACTAGAGCAGTGGGCAAAAGATGAACACAGAACAGTTAGCAATTTAGTCCAGGCGCTTACCGAAGAAGCGCTAAAAACTAAGCAAATACGGTCAAGTGCCTCTAATGGTAGAGATAACCTTGACCAGGTTAAAAAATTTGTTGCGCTGTTAATGGGAGAGCGCAATCGTGACGGGGTTAGCTTCGTCCTACTGGGTCAGGCGTTGAATATCGACCCTGAAAAACTGCACGAACTTTATTTGCTAGTGCAGAAGTATCGAATAAAGGAGAAAAGCAAAAAATGATTGATACAAACTTGTTAACAAATCTTGCCACTAGCGCCAGCTTTACAAAGGACTCAATCTTGATTAACGTGCCACATATGAGTGGACGATTTCTTTTAGAAAACTTTGAAAACTATTTTGCCCTTTGGGCTCGTGCCATGAACAAGAAAGCCACAATTATCAAAACCAACAGTGGAGAAATACGCGTACCAGCTTCTTTGGCTGTAGTAGTTAATACAGAAAATCAAGACGAATCTAGCAGCCTGTTGTTCTTTGGTAACGTTGCTGTATGTCCTACCCTTCTAGTTATTGCCAACAATTTAATGAATAATCCCCGTCGCGCTGGAGTTGTTCGCCTTTCTGATGAGCTGCAAGTCATTCAAAGTGAGGCCAATAAAATTCTCAACCCAGGACACACTATGCAAGAGTCTTGCACTTGGAAGAGACCCCAATTCTGGGACGCTCAGGATTTAGACGACTTTCGCCGTGAAGTTCGGCTACACGGCGAGACAGTTTTTGAGTTCACTTGGAAATCTTTTGATCCTGGTGACGCGACTAAAACCAATGACTTAGAAGTTACAACCCGCTACAAATTATTCGATGGTAGTAACAGCCAGGTGTATCAATTGTGCGAAAATCTTGATATGCGTGAACTTGTGTTCTAGGTGCAGGTCGGTTTTGCCTAGCATCAGGTCGATGACTTCTGATATTTTTTCAATGGTGGTGGAGCGCGTCCACCTTAAAATGTTGGGTTGAGATGGCTTTCTGAGTAGGGGGCAGGGGAGAAAGAAAAGAGACTAATGTGTAATGTGTTGGGTAGCCGAGAGCCCTTACCAAGAATTTCAACGAACGCATAATTAATTTTCGCTCCTATGTATAGGGCGTCGGTCAAGTTCGATAACTTTAGTTGCTTGGGTCTGGTTGCGATTCAAGCATTGTTTGAGGCATAATTTAATTGACCAAATGGCACCGTCTAACGATCGCTCGAAGCAGAAAGCTCACCCCTCATCAG
>CAZZVG010000213.1:0-7965 GCA_964657295.1 Iningainema sp.
ATATGTGGCAAAAGTGGACAGAATTTCGCACCCAGCAAATTGATAGCTTTGTTGCTCAAGTCTCACAGCATCTGCGACAAAAACAACCCAATCTGATTTTATCGGTGGCAGTATTTCCCCTTCCAGAACTTGAACGTATTCAGAAAATCCAACAGCACTGGGAAGTCTGGGCACGGCGTGGTGATGTGGATATCATCGTCCCGATGACTTATGCTCAAGATACTCTCAGCTTTGAGCGATTAGCACAACCGTGGATCGCCACCAGACAATTAGGTTCTACCTTGTTAGTACCAGGAATTCGCCTGCGTTCTATGTCCACGATTGGAACATTCGATCAAATCCAACAGCTAAGAGACTCGGCAGTGAGTGGCTATGCACTCTTTGCTGCGGAAAATTTCAGTAATGATCTCTACAAAGTTTTTAATAGCACTCAAGGCAGCGTGCAACATACAAGAGTTGAACCAATTCCTCAGCGTCAGCCTTTTCAAACAGCTGCTGCTCGTTACACGAATTTACAACAACAATGGAAGTTTGTTTTACAAAACAACCAGTTGCGAGTCCCCGCTACGATGATCTCAGACTTCAACTCCCAAGCAGAGATTTTACAAAGCGCTTTGAACCAGCTTGCCGCCGAACCAAATACCAGTAAATTGATCGCCGCAAAAGCCTCACTAGCCCGCTTTCAATTTCAGTTTAGGGAATGGATGCGCCTACAAGCTATAGACAATCCCTACCAAGTCAAAGTTTGGGAAAATCATCTCACGACGATTGAAAAGCTATTAAGTTACGGCGAAAGAATGCGATCGCACTTTTAAGAATGTCAGTCCAATTAAATTAAATCCCCGACTTCTTAAAGAAGTCGGGGATTTAATACTTTCAATATGTGTTTAAGTATATTTATATATAAATTAATCGGTATTTACACGCAAGATTACAATTTGCTTCAATGTAAAAATAATATTGAATAACCATATCACAAACTCGCATATTGATCAACTAACAACCATTAACTGGCAAATATGACTAAAATTTTGGTAATTGAAGACGAAAAATTAGTACGAGAAAATCTCCTAGACTTGTTAGAAGCTGAAAGATTTGAAACTATAACCGCTGCTGATGGACGTATTGGATTAAAGTTGGCAGTCTCCGAAGCTCCTGACTTAATTGTATGCGATTTGATGCTACCGGAGATAGACGGTTATGGTGTACTAACAGCAATACGTGAAGAACCGATAACAGCGACAATTCCCTTTATTTTTCTCAGTGCCAGATCTGCGAGAGCAGATTTTCGTCAAGGCATGAATTTAGGTGCTGACGACTATATTACTAAACCTTTTACTAGTAGTGAATTATTAAGTGCGATCGCGAGCCGCCTCACAAAACAAGCTAGTTTGAGGACGTATTTAGCTAGCCACCTTGGAGCTAAGAAATTTTGCTCAGAAATGCAGAGAATAGAAATTAGTTTACGCCGGACTTTAGAGCAAAAAGAATTCCAACAATTCCAAGTTCATTATCAACCGCAAATAGACATATCTTCTGGAAAAATTATTGCTGTAGAAAGTTTAGTTCGTTGGCAAAGTCCTGAACTTGGGATGGTGTCTCCTTCTGAATTAATTCCAATAGCAGAATCTACAGGTTTAATTGTACCTATTGGTGAATGGATACTGCAAAGTGTTTGCGAACAAACAAGAAGATGGAATCAGGCAGGATTTTCTTCGTTACGTGTGACAATAAATGTGTCAGTATATCAACTAACGCAACCAGACTTTATTCAGAAAGTTGCAAATTTTATAGGCAACAACAAACTGGATCCGTCCACTATAGAATTGGAACTTACAGAAAGCGCCATTATGCAAGATGTGAATAGCACAATTGCAGTCATGCATGAATTGCAATCTCTAGGTGTAAAAATAGCTATTGATGATTTTGGGACGGGATACACTTCTTTAATTTATCTAAAAAAATTACCAATTAACACTTTGAAGATTGACCGTTATTTTATTCACAATGTTGCTGAAGATAAGCAGAAAGCAGCAATTACAATGGCTTTAATTCAAATGGCGCATAATCTGAATTTCCAAGTCGTTGCTGAAGGTGTAGAGACTATTGCCGAACTTAATTTTTTACGCCAACATAACTGTGACGCCATGCAAGGTTTTCTCTTTAGCCGTGCGCTCCCAGTCGCAGAGTTTGAGCAAATCTTGTATGCCGACACATACTTAAAATCATCGTAAGAATCTCACCGAATGGCGACTCTTAAGCCCATTCCTAGAAGGAATGGGAGGATAGCGCTGAACGTCGCCGTCATTTGTCACTAGTAGTCTGTCAAAAACAATTGCATTTGACAAATGACGCGAAATCCCACTTCTTTTAGGGGTGGGATGAGCTTAACATAGTTCCCAGCGATGAGCATACATTCTTTGCCAAGCTTTAGAAAACTTCAGCAATATTACTCAAGGCACTTTATTGTCTCTATATTTACAATAGCTGACATCATTCCTTGAGTTTTATATAAGTATGGATCTATCAAAAATCAAGAAAAACTTGACAGTACAGACTAAAGGTGATATTAACAAACTAGGAGCGCCTATCGGTACTGTAGAACACATTGATGGCGATAAGTACATTAAGTTGACTCCGAATAATTCACCAGATGGTTTGCACCATTGGATTCCTCTAGACTGGATAGAATCTGTGGACGATCAGGCTGTGTATCTTAATAAAACTAAAGAACAAATTATCACAGGACTAATGGTTTATCATTGTAACCCGTCCATTACAACATAGGTGCGTGATGCACTGTTCGTTTGATTGGCAACTGCACGGCGTTTTAACCAATCATTTAGGCTCGCAACTCCGCAATCAAAGTCATCTAACAGGTGAGTATCAGCAAGAGGGACAGGGGCTTGAAGGGTCATTGATCCCACGGTTTTTTAGCATTCATCAAACGTTCAAACCCTTCATTATGGGGCGGAACATCCAGAACATTCAGAAAATATGGGTAGGTTTGTTCATCTACTCGCACAAAGGTCTGGTCAAGGAGCGTATCCTCCGCCGCTCGTCGTGCGGTATCAATCATGAAGTCTGAACGTGATTTGCTTTGGGCTTTTGCTGCTCTGTCAATGAGCATCTTCACATTCTCACGGATACGTAAATTGACGGCATGAGTGGGAATATCAGGGTTGCTATGGGGCTGCACAATCTTTTCCTTGAGTCTTTTACTGTAACATATAACTGCCAGATACACATTGTGTATCTTTATTAGAGAATCACTTTCCCACTAAAGACGACTTCAAGGCTTGTGGTTCAAATATAAGGTAAGTCCCTCCCAGTCCTTCGACAATTGTACGTGTATTGGCAACCATCATTTTCTGATAGGTGTCTTCCTCACTTCCTGGGGCACCTAAATTATTGACAAAGAGTTCCCTTTTTGAAACGTTTACTTTCGCTTCTTTGGCTATAGCTTTAATCAAATTGAGGTTCCCGGTATTTTCGGGAAAAATTGTCGGGACACTATCTTTTCTGATGTCTCTAACTAATGCGCTGACTTGTGATGCTGTAGGTTTTTCCTGATTACTAATACTTTCGGAAATCCCTGCGTATGAAAGCCCGTAAGCTTTGGCATAATAATCCATCGCATAATCAGTTGTCACTAATTTGCGTTGCGCGGCAGGAATACTAGCAATTCGTGACTTTATCCAAGCGTCTAGTAAAGTAAGTTCATTTTTAAGTTTTCGGGAGTTGTTGTTATAAAGTGAGGTATTTTCAGGTGAGACTTTACTCAAGTAACTGTTAATGATATCTACCATCTTGATCCCATATTTAGTATTATTCCAAATATAATGAGCTGGTAATTGTCGATCAACAGAAGCAGCACGTTTATTGACGGCAATTTTGGGAACACGGTTTTTACTAGCCTTAATTAACTTGAAAACATCCGGTTCCACATTATATTCATTAAAGAAGATTAGCTGAGCGTGTTCAATAGCTTTTCTGTCTTCTAACTTTGGATGATACAGTTGAGGGTTGGCATCTGGAGGAATTAAGCAGGTAAGATTAATTGTTTCCCCTGCAACCTGTTTCGTTAAATCACACAGTACGCTTGTCGTTGCGACAACTCGGGGAAGATGATTGTTCAACCCAACAGAGGTGACAGTAGTTGTTGAACTATTTGCTACATTACCTAGATTATTACACGCAAATAACCCAGTGCTAAGAGCGACGAGAACAGTAGACAGGGGTATAGTTGATGATAATTTTTTTGACATAGAAATTTTCGCTCTTCCTTTGCACTTGGCAAAATTCTACCTTTAGAGGTTGTTTTCGTCAGCCAATTCATCGTGCACCTGTTAGAAATTGTAGCGGCAGTATTCACAGCAAAATGTCGGTTTTGCTTTCGTTTCGCGTTGGCTAACGACGACCAATTTTCTGGCTCACTTCACGACTCGTGCGTTGATATTCGTGAACAATGGGTAATCTTTCCGTCTGATAATTTTCCAGAACTTCGGCAAAACTAGCACTAGACGTAAGATGTTGCGTTAAAGATAAACCGTCTTCCCAACCTGAAGTCATGCCTCTAGCACGAGTAGAACTTTTTGCGTGAGCTGCGTCACCAATTAAAATGACACGACCATTATAGAGTTGAGGTAGGGGATCGATGTCATAAGAATAACGACAGATAATATTTTCCACAGGAGTTGACTCAATCACATTTCGTGCATCCTCTGGAAGTTTGGCTAATTCTTGGGGAGGAATAAAGGTATTAGTCGGTTGTAGTTTGCCTATTTCAGAATCCGTCTGCTCCTTTTCTAAGAAGAAACCCCAATGAGTAAGATTTGCACCAATATGAAAGAAGTTTGCATAAATTCCACGACCGCGTACATAAACAAAAAAGTTTCCTTCTGGACAGAAGCTATTATCTGCCACAATCCCTCGCCAAACTAGATCGCCTAAATAGCATAGCTCTACATTCGGAACCACAGACTGCCGAACCTTAGAAACAATGCCATCAGCACCAACTATAAGATCTCCTTCCCAATGACTTCCATCTTTAAAGTGTGCGATCGCGCTATTCTCAGTCTGTGTTATCGAAGCTAATTCAGCGTTAAAATGAATACAATTAGGGGGTAAAGTATCGAGGATTGCTTCTAAAATCGCCTTACGGTGTACAAGCATTCCTGGTAGTTCATCTTCAGCATAGGTTACGGATTCTGAATTGATGAATCCACCTTTAAGGTTACGAAACTCGAATAATTTAACAGGATCGCCTGAGTTAATAATTTTTTGGCTTATTTGAGGGTTTCCTTGATAAAGTGCTTTCATACCTGATTGGACAATAAGAATGCCACATCCATCGGTACGCACTACAGGTGCTTTTTCAAACAAGTTAACTTGAAACCCTTCTTGATTAAGCAAACTGGCAAGATAAGCCCCTGATGTCCCTGCACCGATAATACCTATCTTGCTGTTGGAAGAAACCATTTGTGACTCTTTTGATTTAATATTATTTAGATGATAACTCAAGTTGCTAGTTATTTGAGAAGCCGTGTCAGGTTCAAAACCAGTAACCTTGGGACAAAACTAACCAACTTCTACGCTTGTCACACTAAATACACGATTTATCGGCAAGTTAGGAATTTCTTTATTGTACATCCGAGCGGTTTCAGAGACTGGCTTCATCCTGTAACGTTGAGCCAGCTTGATTGCATCTGAATTAGCATCAGGCACATCAAGAAACACCGGAGCATCATCCACGAAAGCAAGCAAGGCGAGTAAGAGTTGCTCGGCAATCTGTTCATCGTCAGCATTCAACGGTCCAATCCGGAAACCTGTGTGACTTTGGCGGACGACTCCATAACCAACAATATGCCCCTCTCTAACAACCCCTAAGGCAGCACTGTTTGGCTGCTTTATCCAAAGTCGTAGGAACTGCTTGCGCTCAGCCGGAAAAAACTCTTGATCATAGGCAACTAACTTCTCAAAAGGCACAGTTTTGAGTTCTACAGTCCCATCCGGTGCAACACCCCCGCCTATAGCCTCATAACGAATATGACGGTAGGCAATTTGAAAACCTGATTTCTGATAGTTCTGCTGTTGGGCAGGCACTCCATCTAAGGCAATATTACACTCAGTACCAAGATATGCCATTGCTGCTCTCCACATTTTCATACCAAAACCTCGCCCACGAAACTGCGGCTTGACAATATAAAAGCCAAGAACGGCAAAGTGCTTAGAGTAAGCAACAGCGGAAATACTCGCTACAAGTTCATTGTTCAACTCGCCCACGAAAAAACCGCACGGATCAGCTTGGTAAAAACATTCAGCGTCATAAGTTCCTGGATTCCAGCCTTCAGCTGCTGCCCAATCAATTACCAAATCTAATTCCGACCGGCGGTTCATTGGTCGAACGGTAAAATTGTCCATTGTCATTGGTGATCTCGTGGTCCTAACATCTTCATTATTGTGGAGCGCTGCGAAAAACCTTGCTACACTTAGCCATTAATCGGTAAGTAAACAGGTGAACCAAAGGGATTTCAGGCTGTCGGTGAGTTGAATCAGAGATTCGGGAAACATGGTTAAGATGGCACACTGATTATTTCTCCAGTATCCCAGCATTTTGGATCATTTATTTCTTGGATTACTCTTAATTGTATTAACCTGCGTAATCAAGATGCTATGTCCTGTAAATACAAATACTGCTGAAATTCGATAAATACTGTATTGATATTCCCAATGCTCCCTAGTTCTTTAACAGCATCACTAACAGCATGATATTTTAAATCTAACAGTTGAGGTAATTTAGTTTGCTCAAGTTCTCCCACCCCTACTTCTATGTATTGCTCTAGTACAAAATCGATAAATTCTTGCTGTTTGCCGATATACCGCGAGAAAATTAATGATTTGTGAGCAAGGACTCGCTCTCGGCGGCTAATAGGTGGAGAGGCATAGGCAATATAAGCCAGCACATCATATAAATCGCTTTTCTCGGCATCAATCAGGCGGCTAATTTCTGTGAGTTGTTCCTCTCCGTAGCCCTTCTCTGCCAGTCCTTCTAATAGGGCTTTACGAGTATCAGGGCGACTCCAGATTGCTCTTAATTCGTTCTCATCTGTGAATAGTTCAGGAATTTCACCAAAGAGACGTTGCACAAATTTTGTGGCGCTCATGGGTTTACCGTCTGGACTCCAAAAGGTGGTAGACATCTGATGCTGGAAGAAACGTTCTCTGCCATCAGCGAGTTTGATTTTGATTTTTTGAGGGCGGCGTTCTTCTGGAATTTCCACGCTACCTTTGTTAGTATCTTTTATGAAACCTTTGGTTGTATCTGCACCTCCAGGCTTTTTGACTACTACAGGTTCTTGAGGTTCGCCATCCCATTCAGGATCGTTGAAGTGTTCGTAGGCTTTGACAAAATCATAAATATTGAAGTAGTCTTTCCCCTCAAATAAGCGAGTACCGCGACCAATAATTTGCTTAAATTCAATCATCGAGTTGATAGGACGCATCAGCACAATGTTACGAACGTTTCGGGCATCAACCCCAGTGGAAAGCTTTTGAGAAGTGGTGAGAATGGTGGGAATAGTTTTCTCGTTGTCTTGAAAGGTGCTTTAAACCGATATTTGCGACAGAAGCTTTTGCTGTATATCCATAACTAATTACAGCAATATTACCTAATTTCAATTTCTTCCATTCTTTCATCAATTCTCTAATCATCAGCTGGTTCAACTTTATTTGCTGGTTGAGCGAAGCCGAAACCAGCATTTTCATAATGTGAATAATTTTGACACTCTGCCAAAATATGCAGGCGATCCCAATCACTATTCATTAAAGCAATCTTCTTAGCCCGACTCCAACCCTGCACCTGTTTTTCCCGATAGAAAGCATCCGCCACATGATCATAATGCTCTGCATAAACTAACTTTACAGGTAGTCGCTTCTTTGTATGATTTGCACCCAAGCCATTTT
>CAZZVG010000214.1:0-7949 GCA_964657295.1 Iningainema sp.
CAAGTTGACTTGAGGTTGGGAGTGACGACGAGCAAATTCCGCCGAATTATCCCATCTTTATCTTCCGGAATGTCAGCAAACCCTGCATTCTCTGGTTTTATACCGAGTGGTGGTGGTACGGCACGAATATAACTCCCGCCCACTCTACAGATAGGGACAATCCGCGAATTCTGTTTTAGCCGTCTTAATAATTGCTGGTGTCCCGGTGGTTGTGGTACATCCCGAAAAAAGTCTAAGCCGATCACTTTTGCTTGATGGCGCTCTAATTTGCTCAATACTTCGTCTAAGACTAGACCATTTGGTGTGCCTTGCTGTAATTTTTGAATATCTCCTTCAGTAAATCCAATAATCAATAGGCGTGGATCTGGACTCAAGTCGCCACGCGTTTGCATCATTTGGTCAAAAGCCCTCAATTCTATAGACTCTAAGACTCCCGACTGTTGAATCCCAACCATTAACATCCCTGCAATTGCGCTCGCAACAACTACAGGCTGTGTCAGTAGATTTTTCAAGTTGGCAAGCATAAGCAATTATAATGAAAATGAGCTAAGAATTCAGGAGTCAGAAGCCAGCAGTACAGATCCAGGAGTTACCCTAGTGACGGGCTTCTGTGAATTCAGAATATTCTTCCAAATACTTTTTCCAATCTCTTAAAAGTTAATATAGCAGTTCTGCGAGCGGTTAATGGGAAGATAATTATCACTTTCTATGAAGCCCAATGACTAAATACCACGATCAACTTGATTAAAATAGATAACTTTTCCAATTGTTTCACCATATAAACTAAATGTAATCGTTGGTTGGTCACCTAAAGTTTCGATGCTATGAATTGCCTCCGGGAGAAAGGCGATGACATCACCAGAAACAAAGATGCGATCGCTCACTCTTTCAACTGCATTTTCCACCTGAGAGTCTGTCTGGCGCTGCCAAAAAATATTTCGTTCCTGTCCGTAAATCAGTGCCACGACTCCCCAAGTCGCATGGTTGTGAATCTCGGAAACCTTACCCGGTAACCATGCAGTTGTTTGTACAGTCCAGGGAAAATAAGGTTCATCGTAGAGTTTAACCACAGACCAACCTGTTTTGGGATCAGGTTTGCGAGCAGACGTTTGCAGCCAATAGGAACTCATCAGTAAGTGCCGCACAAGAGGAACTATTAATTGCAAGCGACGGCGATCGTCTTTTTCCATCGCCAGAATATCTTCTAAATCATTTAAAAAATGATACAGGCGGTAGTACTTAGCTGATATTGAATAACGATTAATAGCAGGATGAATTTCACAATTTCCATTCTCAGTTACCAGCCAATCATGACCTGCCATATCCTCTCCATAAGTTAAATTTGATACTTTAATTTAACAGAGAAACAGGAGGAGCAGACTGAAGAATCATCACTCTGCGTCTCCGTTTTTATTTACTTAGTTACACCTGTTACAAAAGGGTTATGACGCACGTAGTATGAGCCTGACTGCTCACCTAAGTTAACTCCGTCCTCAGTTGCAAACCGGAAGTGGGCACCAGAGTAGATGCGGCTTGTACGGATATCGTTGGCTGCTTCCCTGAGGCTAGTGTAAGTTTTAGATAGAGAATCGACATGTTCCATAACTGTACCTGTGGCAGTTTTCACTGGAACGAGATCGTTACCGTTTAGCGATACCAAAGCCTCTCGCAGACGACTGCTGTTGGGATGTGGAGCAGCACTGACTGTGAATGCAGCGCTGGAGTCACCATAGAAGTTTGCAAGAATAGTACTTGCATCTCCTCCAGTTGTCGATGAACCTGATGGGTGGCAAGGATGCTGAGGCGTTTCTTCACGCGGTGTCCAGTTAGGATCGACTAGATCAGACGTGCCAATTTTGTCTTGATTCGTTGAGTCTGTGCCCACTGGAATTTGGTCAGCACCTCGGATGCCTGAAACTGGCCTCCAGAAGTAATCTCTATCCCACTTAATGTTCCAGGCATTTTCAAATACATCAGACAAGCCTTGAGCGAGTTCCCCAAATACTAAAGCTGTATCTGCTAGCGAACTCTTATTGGCAATAGCTAACTGTCTGCCAATGTCCTCCCACGAGTAATTCGGTCCATAGGAACCACCATCATTAGCCCAGATGTGGGAAATCAAGGTACGTTCAGCACTCGTAGTGCCAAGTCCATCCGGCTGAAGCCGACCGAAATCGTTACTATGATCCCCAGGACCAAAATCCGGTTGAGTAGGATCGGTGTCGTTAATAGCCATGCCAACATATGAACCTGTGAACTGATTACCGTTGCCATCTGTAAAACTTGTGTCATCAGTGACAACAGTTGTGACACCGTTCACAGTCGTCGTGCGATGAGCAATGTAAACTTTGCCGTTGCTATTGGGGTTTGTGATCGGCAGATCTAGAATAGTGCCATTTTGCTTGACTTCTGCAACGTTACCTCTATATCGTTCGCTGTCTAAAGCAGGCGGTGCGATGACATTATTGTTGAAGAAAGTTGTTGTGGGTACAACCCAGGTGAGATTGGCGTTAGTTTCATCTATTGAGGCTAGCCCTGAATAAAGCGCGTTATTTCCTGAAGGAATACCCGCACCTGTTAATCCCAAGGTATCTTCGGCACGTCGCCATACACCTGGGGTCGATTTGTTAGTGCTGTTATGATCACCACCGCTAAGAACAGGCCCTGAGCCTATATGGGTAGTGCCATTAAAGTCTCGCCCAACAGTGCCGGTGTTTAAAAGCTTTGAATTGGTTCCGTGATTTGTTGGATCTCCAAGTTGCTCTTGTCCTCCTTGGTCGTTTAATTGCTCTGGAGTTTGACCTGCCCCATTTTCCACACCATTTAAGTACTCGTCAGAAAGAGTGCTGCGACTTACTGGGGTTCCATCTTTATTTCTATACTGACCATCGTTACTGCGGAATTTTAGGATGGCGTCAGCAACTGCTTTTCCGTAAGCAACACCAGCGTTTATATTTGCCTGAGAGTCATTAATTTTTGCTAAAGATTGAGTCTGGGCATTGTCGAAGATCGTTTGGAAGTATGTGTTAATTGATCGTGGCGCAATTGACTCCGTTAGATTAGATGAAACCAACAGAAATGCTCCAGTTGGAGTTGTCAGTGGAGTGAACATCGCAGATGATAGAGGGTTATCTTTATCCCCAAACATCATTTTGAGAGCTTCATTCGCTGCGCCGGCAACAGCAGCTTCAGCAGACGCACCTGCAGTCGGTGCTGTAGGCAAGGTGACTCCTCGGTCTTTTAAAACATCAGCCGATAGGCTAGAAAGGAAGGTTTGGCGACCAGGAGTTTGGAAAATTCCTTGAACAGCGTCAAAAACGGCTGTCTGAACGATCGCAAAATAACGAGTTGATTCTGCAGGTGCAACACCACCGAGTCTTGCCGCATCAAAGGTGATTTGGTTCCAGTTGACGACAGCATTACCTCGCGAACTTAAATTGAAACTTTGTGGGCTATCCGCAAGTTTATCTGCTGTTATCCCTGTTAAGGTAACAAGAGGATTCACTTCTGCACCGTTGGCAACCCCAATGACGGCACCCTTAGATGTATCGCTGATCAGTGGCTGGTAAGGGCTAATGAGGTCAATGAAGTTAGCTGTGGCGTTAGCCACATTTTCACTAATGACATCCGTCCCTGTTCGGAAACCTGAGATGGTACCGCCTGCAGCATTGATTTGATACTTAAGTGGACCACCAACAGAGTCAACCTTGATGTCATAGTAATCACTTATACGACCCTCTTGTCGGCCATAAAGTTCGTAGTGACGCAATAAATCGACAGTACTAGTGATACCGGCTGCTTTTAAGTCTGAGTCATTATCCCGGTAATAATTTACATCAAAGATGGGTGAAAAGCGGCGGTTTTCTTTCAAACCAAAATTTAGCAGGTGATCCAACGCTTGTTGTCGATCGCCTTTGTAAGCTTGATTCAAATCAGGGTTTGCTGTGAGGTAAAGATTTAGATCCAAAAAGGGTGTCGCACTGCGTCCCTCTTTTGCCCCATAATTCCGGAAGTGATCCAACAATTGAATGTCTGTTTTTAACCCGGCTGCACCTAAATCGGCGTTATTAGCAGCATAGTATTTGGGGTCAAAAAACAGCGAAAATTGTCGCCCTTCATTGGAACCGTACTTTTGGAAATGATTAAATAACTGATCTGAGGTTGTTAAACCTGCAGTTTTTAAGTCGGGATTAAGTGCAGCATAAGTACCCGCGTCAAAAAAATTGGATAAATCTGACATAGTTCACCCTTTGTGTTATTTGAAGTTAAAAAGCAATATTCAGCAGGAGCATGATGGCAGTCGGCACCTATGATCCCGTGCCTCATCCCCTTCCCAAGTGCCCTTTTAGAAAGCGATCGCACATTCCTTGGAATGTGGGATCAGGATTTCCCTCAAGAGACGAGTGATATCATGTCCGGTTAATTAACCGGAATTTCCGTGTACACTGTACCCCCACACTGCTTGCAGAGAGGGGCGCTTTGGTGTCAGCCACAAGCATGGTGGAGTTCTTTATTATGGTTGTGCTACTGGACATGATATGAGAGCTACTTCAATCAAGCCCAAAATGACTTTTCCGAAAAAGAACCACGACGAATAAACGCATATTTGCGTTTAGATTACGCTTTTTTCTGCAAGCACCGAGTAAGTGTGCAAATTTACTTAGCGGCTTCGTACATAGTAGTTTTTCCGACAATTTCTCCCAAACTTCAACATTCTTAAAGTATAAGAAGAAACATTTTATTAGTGATACTTTTCCATTTCTATTTTCCTTGGTAAAACTAGTCACATTATAATGAATGGACTTTCTTTGCTCAAACTTCCTCTATTTGAAGCTTGAGACGAAAATATCAAATTTTCATTACATAATCACAGTGTTCTTTTTAACAAACTACATGTTAAAACCCGTAGTTATGATTGATACTTACCTATTATTACCGAATTATAAAATTTGTCCAGGGACTTACGTAAATTTTTAA
The DNA here is from genome assembly GCA_964657295.1 of Iningainema sp. Lineage (GTDB taxonomy): Bacteria > Cyanobacteriota > Cyanobacteriia > Cyanobacteriales > Nostocaceae > Rhizonema. The sequence goes on from CAZZVG010000214.1 coordinate 4,978, forward strand.
AAAGATCTGGATTGAACTTTCGGCGTTGCTGAAACCATTCTTTGTGACGACAGTCGCCTGGGCGTGGGAAAACGCCTCATGCGCGCTGCCTTGCCTTTGCGTCCTTTGCCAGTCGCCTAAGTCGGGAAACCCTCCTACAGCGCTGGCTCGCCAATGCGATCGGCTAAAATCATACTTCAATTATGCAACGCCGAACTTTCAATCCCAATTAAGACTTAATTAATTCAATCACACCACAAGCTTGACGAGCACCGCCTGCGTCATCTGCAGTACCACCTGATTTACGTTGGTCTGGTAATTTATGTATGATTATGGCACTACGATCGCTATCAAATAAGCTTATAGGTCCCTCAGAAAGACTAAAACTGTTAGCGAATGTTTCCATTCGACCTTGACCAATGGCATTAATTTTGATAGGTGGTAAATCTCCAAGATGGTAAGGATGGTTTTTTTCTACAGGAGTTGATGAACCCAAGGGACCTGGGTCAAAATGTCCTCCAGCAGAACTAAAAGGCTTTCCTTCTCCAATGCAAACACCTTTCTCGTGTATGTGGACACCATGCAGTCCGGCAGTTAAGACTTTAGCATCTCCTTGAAGTTCAACAGCAACCCAGACAAAACCATGTGGCGACTCTATAGCTTTGAGCGTTCCGGTGATACTAGGACCTGCGATCGTCGCGCTTGCATGCAAATTTTTCTCTGTATCTGCGCTCTGGTTACAACCCGTTATGAGTAGAAGTAATACAAAAGCTAGATGATAGATGAATTTCATATCAGTTAATTAGAGCAAAAACAACAAAAATTAGGAGCCAACAGTCTTAGTGATGTCATTGAGCGTATGGACCGAGAAAAGCTACCCAAACAGTAACTCATGGGTAGCTTTGTCGAGAAATTAAGTTACAGTTCCTAATCCCAACAGGAAAGTTTATGTTAAGCTATGCATCAATTTCAACCCGCCCAACAGGGAAAGAAATACAAGTCAGAATGTAGCCCTCCTGATGGTCACTTTCTTCCAAAGCTTCAGGTTCACCTTCGAGCCTAATTTCTCCTTGGATCTTGCGTTTTTTACAGCTGCCACAAACTCCAGAACGGCAACTACTGCGTATTTTCACGCCTTCTTGTTCAGCCACACTCAGGATGGATTCTTCACCATCACAAGAAACTTCTTTGCTTGATTTCGCAAAAACGATAGTAGTTTGGCTTGAGGAAGAGACCGTTGGCGCGCTCGGAGTTGGTGTAACTACTGGAGTCGCTCTACCTCCATTTGACTTAGGAGTTATGTCAGGAGACATATTCCTCATAAGTTCTTTTAAGCCTTGAGCAACAGGGGGAGGAGGAGTGTTAGGTTTGCTGGGGTGCAGCAACTTCAAGTTTAGGCTTCTCAGATTTGGACTTCTTCGCTGGAGGGCCAAAGCTTTCCTCATAATAGTTTTGCATCGGAAAGTCAATACTTTCTAGCAACTCCTTGACACTTTGCATAAAAGTATCTGGGCCACAGACATACACAGTCCGTTCGCGAAAATCAGGCACAACGACCTGTAGCATGGCAGCATTAATCCTACCAGTGAGACTCAGCCAACTATGACCGATTTCTTTACGAGTCGTAGAAACTAGCAAATGAAAATTGGGATGCTGTGCTGACATCAACTCCAGTTCATGCCGGAAAACGATATCACGAGGCGAGCGAGCAGAATGGAAAAAGACAATATCGCATTGAGATCCAGTGTCACACAGCCAGCGTGACATCGACATCATAGGTGTAATGCCACTGCCTGCGGAAATCAGTAACAATTTTTGGGAAGGATTGGCAAAGCAAGTAAACTTGCCCAAAGGTCCACTTAGATTAATTGTACTACCGACTGTGATGTTATCATGCAGCCAGTTAGAAACCATCCCCTTTGGTACTTCGGCTGTAGAATCAGGGGGGGGCGGGACGCGTTTGACAGTAATTTCTAAGGTATGGGGACGCGAAGGTGTGGATGAAATGGAGTAGGAACGTGATACTTGCTCGTTATTGATTTCCAAATCGAGAGTCACAAACTGACCGGGCTTGTAAGTGAACAAAACCGGAGGATCCGCGACAAATCGAAAAGTTTTCACATCTTGTGTTTCATCAATAATACTTATGCACCGGACTGCTAAGTCGCCTTTGAGCCAACGTTCCACTTGGGTTGGTTCTATCATCGCTAAAGGCATATACTCTTGAGGGGAAACAACTTTTTGCTGTTGGGGAGATGTTTCCTGAACGTTTTGTGGCGGAGCAAGTTCTGCCACCTCTTGAGTTGGATCTGGAAATTCTATAAGTGTGTTTTGATGGAATACTTCCTGTGGAACTGTTTCTTGTCGTGATTCTGGCTCTCCGATCTGTAAAACCATCAAGAAAAACTTACCTACGTGAATCATATCACCGGGTCTGAGGAGTTGATCTTGATTTATTGAGGCGTTACCGCCATTAATTCGGGAACCGCCAGCACTTCCAAGATCGGCAAAATAATAATTGCCATCTTTCAAAGAAATTTTCCCGTGCATCCGACTGACTTCATTACTGTCCAGAAACAAATGACTGTTCGGGGCGCGACCAATCAGGCACGCTTGATTGAGCATGGTTCCTGGTTGTAAGTCTACTTCTTTTACCTGGTCTGGCTTCTGTGAATCGATGATTTTGATTTTAATCATGTCTATTTGCACCTACCTTCTACTACCTACTTTTCGCTCAAAATATTTAAATCTGAGTGACAAGTGCTGCCTGTCCTAAAGTTTGCTGAAGACGAGTGCTTACCCTTGCTAAGAGATTCTTTGCCAGTAGTGAGTCGTCGTATGAAAGTATTCCCTCGAAGTCTTTTGCCTTGATAGCTAAAACCCGAGTCCTGGAAGCTACAGCAACTATTGTTGTCACATAATTACTGTGAGTTAGCACTTCTAGTTCACCAATAATTTGTCCAGGTAAAATAGCCGTATTCCCTGTCTGACTT
>CAZZVG010000215.1:0-7932 GCA_964657295.1 Iningainema sp.
GTTCGCCCCTACCAAGGATTTCAACGAACGCATAATTAATTTTCGGAGATGTCTTCTGTAAAGATTATCCAGTTTACCCTGTTCCAAGCTCATTTGTAGGTAACTCGGATCTAATCGCTCAATCACATCTCTTCACTACTCTAAACTTGAGTTCTCAGAAATTCTCAAGAAAACTTTGTCAGCCATGTCAAGAATTTTTTGGTGTTTGGTGTGAGGAGCGTGCGCCGATAAGTATCTGCCGCCTTCTTAATACATTCAGCTTGAGTTGGATAAGGATGAATCACAGTACTGAGCTCATTCAAACCAAGCTTACAGACGATCGCTGTCGTCAGTAATGAGATCATCTCACCTGCATGACGGGCGACAATGGTTGCCCCCAAAATTTCATCAGATCCCTTTTTGTGAAGAATTTTGATAAATCCTTCCTCTTCACCATCTGCGATCGCCCGATCTACATTCTCGAAAGGAATCTTAATCGTCACCACATTAATACCCATTTCCTGCGCCTGGTGTTCGGACATCCCCACATGAGCAATTTCGGGATCCGTGTAAGTCACCCAAGGCATAATGAGACTGCTTTGTTTGGATCGTCCTAAGCCAAAAGGAGAAAACAACGTATTCTTAATGACAATTCGCGCTGCGGCATCAGCAGCATGGGTAAATTTCCAGTCCATGCATACATCACCAGCTGCATAAATCTTCGCATTGGTTGTCTGGAAGTAATCATTCACCTTCACACCCCGGAGCGGATCATATTTCACTCCCACGGCTTCTAAATTCAGTCCTTCCACATTTGGGACGCGTCCGGTACCTGCTAAAATTTCGTCTACCGTGACAGAATCTTTCTTGCCATTGGCGGTAAAGTAAAGCGTCTTGCCGTTAGTCGTTTTTTCTACCTGCTGGATCTGACAACCCAGCACCAATTTAATTCTTTCCCGAATCAAGACATTTTGGAGAATTTCGGCAGCCTCAGTATCCTCTTTATTCAGGATATGAGAACCTTGATGGAAAAGTACCACTTCACAACCCAAGCGCTGGAATGCCTGCGCCAATTCGCAACCAATCGGGCCACCACCAATCACCGCTAAACGTCTTGGGCGTTGGGTAAGAGAAAACACTGTTTCATTGGTAAGATAACCCGCTTGCTCAAGTCCGAGAATTGAGGGTTGCGCGGCTCTGGCTCCAGTGGCAATGACAGCTTTTTTAAACCGGAGGGCTTTGTCGCCAACTGCCACGGTATTATCATTCGCAAATCGAGCGTTACCGAAGAAGACATCCACCCCTAACTTGCTGAAGCGCTCTGCTGAGTCATGATGGCTAATTCCTACTCTTAGCCGCCGCATCCGTGCCATGACTGCCGGAAAATCAACATCAATGTATTTTGGAACCTGAATGCCCAATTTCTGAGCAGACAATATTTCGCCAACGACACGAGAAGAGCGGATGATGCACTTAGATGGTACGCATCCAACATTCAAGCAATCCCCACCCATCAGATGCTTTTCAATCAGGGCAACTTTCAACCCCAAACCCAAACCGGCGGCACCCCCTGCCACAACTAATCCCGCAGTCCCTGCTCCAATGACTACCAAATCGTAATTATTGGCAGGTTTCGGATTAACCCATGTATTTGGATGTACATAAGAAACCAATTTCTGGTTATACTCATCCATTGGATAAACGACAACGCGGTTGAATTCTGCATCTGACATTGCAATATTTTTCCTATTTTCGCTGCTCAAGTTCTTTGAAAGATCCACTTTTGTTTTATGAAACTCCCTGTTCTAAAGCTTTCTGGGCAACACGGGTGATATAAATCGTGACGGCAACTGTAGCAATAAAACCAACGATCCGAATTGCCCATTGAAGGGTGAGGCTAGTGGGTTGAGCATTCGTCCCAATCATGGCAAGATTCCCGGCTAAGGAACCAATGTAAACGTACATCACAGTACCTGGAATTATGCCAATTGAACCTAATATATAGTCTTTGAGGGAAACCTGTGTAACTCCAAAGGCGTAATTTAAGAGATTGAAAGGAAAGACAGGAGACAACCGCGTTAGCAGTACGATTTTCCATCCTTCTTTGGCAACGGCTCGAGCGAGCGCTTTGAATTTAGGATATTTCTCTATTTGTTGAGAAACCCAATCCCGTAAAAAGTGGCGTCCAATCAAGAACGCAAAGGTTGCTCCAAAGGTTGCGGCAATGAACACATATACCGATCCCCAAAACACGCCAAACAAGAAACCACCTCCTAGAGTCAGGATGGAACCTGGCACAAAAAGTATGGTGGCTAAGTTGTAGATGAACATGAACCCAATTGGTGCCCACCATCCAAGACTTTTCACCCAATTTAAAGAATTGTGCAAAATTTCCTGAATATTTAACTGTTTGGCGACAATTGATAGGGTGGCAATCAGACAAACTAGAAGTATCAGTTTGACTAGAAAATTAAATCTTCGGTTTTGTTTTTTAATCATTAAGGTTCATTTTATATAAGATAATTTACAGGGTGGTTTTTGCTGACAATTTGTATACTCTCTTCCTGGTACTTCTTTCTTGGCGGCCTTGGCGTCTTCTCTGTGAGACGCTGCGCTAAGGCGGTTTTTTACATCGGTATTCATTTCTGGCGAGGAGTAGAGTAGTGGTGAAAATTCTTTTTTGAATGAACCGCCAAGACGCCAAGAACGCCAAGAAAAGAAAGAGAGAGAGAAGTTAATACAGAAGTTAATAACTAATTTCTTTTTTCTCGGTGGCACCAGCGTACAATTCGTTGCGGAGAAACGCCGAGTAAATAAGCAATAATGATTATTTGATTCATGAGGGTGGTTTTGAAAATTCCTTGTTTCAGCCACCGACGTGCTGAAGTCAAAACTGGCACTTTGATCAGGGCAATGTGTCCGATGCGTCTTAAACGACGCATGAGTTCAAAGTCCTCCATGATGGGTATTTCGGGAAATTTACCGTTTTGGTAAAAGATTTGTTTTGTTAAAAAAATTGCTTGATCCCCATAAGGCATTTGCAAAAAATGCGATCGCCAATTCACTCCCCATTCCACCAACCGCAAACTCCAATGCGGTGCATCGATTTGCAAGCTAAAGGCTCCTGCCAAAGTTCCTGGCTGTTGCAATGAATTGCGAACCATGACATCAAATCCACTTGGTAAAAGGGTATCCGCATGGAGAAATAGAAGAATATCCCCACTTGCCACCAAGGCACCTGCATTCATTTGGCAAGCACGACCAGTAGGTGATGAGATAACTTTAATACCTAATAATTTAGCTATTTCTACAGTATCATCTTTTGACCCGCCGTCTACTACAATGACTTCTACATTAGTACTCGATTGAGTGCTGACGAAAGCTTGTTTGATTTTTTTCGCCTCATTGAGAACTGGAATGATAATGGAAATTTTGGTAGTACTAGTATTCATGAGTTATAAGTTATGAGTCAGAAGAAAGTATAGAAAGAAACGTTTCAAATTTTCCACTGATATCCTCTCTGACTTCATTCTGATCACTTATAACTCCTGTACGGGCAGGTTTTATCCGACAATCTACCTATTGAATATTCATCGGTAAAACCTGCCCCTACTCATAACTCCTGTACGGGCAGGTTTTATCCGACAATCTACCTGTTGAATATTTATCGGTAAAACCTGCCCCTACTCATAACTTCATTGTGTAGTGACCGAGTAGACTCTGACGTTCGTAGGTGAGAAGATAGAAATGTAGCAAATTGGGGTTATCGCGATCGCGATGCATAACGACTCCATCAATTGCCGTATCATGATGGTTGAGCCATTTATTTTGGGAGTCAAGTAACACACTAAAGTAAGGGCTTTTGGAAGGAGGAAGTTGTTTTAAATCTTCATAACTCTGGTAAAAGGGTGGCACTCCAATTCCCATCGGCATATACAAGCCTTTAGAATAGTCACTTACAGGAAGCTGAGGGATTTTATTTACATCAAACCCACTGACAAGATATCGATTGTTCGTACCTGTGGTTTTATCTTGGAATATCAGTTCAAGTTCCTGCAACGGTTGACTTGATGCGGGTGATTTCACTGTTCTCAAAATAGCTTTTTGAAAATTAGCTATTCTCTCGAATTTATTACTCCAAGGTTTACTGATATCATATCTACCTGGAGGAGCAAAAGTTGCAAATTTAGCTTGAGAATTCTGTAAATCCTTCCATGTTAAAAGATTCTCACCTAAAACCAACTTGAATTTCCTCTTTTGTTCGCCAGAGGTGAGAAATCTCTCATCTGCTAGAAATTTAGTGGGAATTTCTTTCTCGGAAATCACTTGTCTTAATCCCTGCAAATCTACAGGAGTCCCTTCGGGATTTTGCCAGTGTTCCAATTGATACCAGTGTTGCCAATAAGAAACTTTATTGTTATCCTCGAATAGATTTTTGTAATGTCCCATGGGAAAGGTAAACCAACCTTGGTAGTAAAGTTTTTTAGAGTCTCCTTCTTTAACAGATAGCAAGACTTCCCACAAGCCAGCATTCAAACAATTATTGGCTATATCGGCAGAAACTAAATTAGTTTTTTCAAATCCGTCACCACCTGACACCTCAACGTCATTTGAGTTCGGCTTAAAACTTACTTGTTGTCTATTCCATTCTCGATCCACCAGAGCAATCGTTTCTAAATCTTTATTTTGCCTCACCCAATCCGGTTCTTTGGGTACGAATAAACTCACATCAACGTTTTTGAAGACTATTTTAGCTGTATGGTTGTTAGTTGGCTCTAAAACAAAATCAAAATGAGTCGCATCTTTCTTAATCAGAGTTAACTTACGATCAGCGTATTGTCTATAATGGGTACTCAAATCGGCTGGGTTCTCTGGATATTCGCTCTTTGAGAATTCTTTTACGGGAACTGTCATCCGCGCATTAGCATTATATCTTGAAAAAAATAAAATACCTGCGATCGCTAGTAAGGACAATGTACCAGTTGCTCCAAGCAGAAGAACCCATTTTAGCCGTTGATTTAGAGAAACGCTTTTCAGCTGTTGATTTAGAGGAATCCGTTTGGGTTTTTGGTTTTCTGTAGTTGTCATTGCCCTGCACCTTAATTAAATTAAAGAAATATTAGGTTTTACAAACTTCTTGCCAACATGAAGGTATCTCCCGTAGAAACAACGGCAACCTAATTTGAAAGTGCTGGTAGACATTGCACTTTTTTCGTTGTTGCTGTCACTAAATCATTTGGACAAAATGATTGATGACTGATTTGTACCTCGATTTAGTAAGCAGCAGTGCTTGCCAAAAAGCTGATAGCTAAAATTTGCCTCTAAATTAAGAGGATGTTTTAAGAGTCCGGAAATGTAGAATTTTGCAGTTCTGCACTGTCGTCAAGTACAACGCTAGATCAAGGTTTTAGCCATTTGCTGAAATGCTTTTCTAAATATGAGACTAAAAGACTCTCTTAACGCATCAGATAAGAACGATGCGGACAAGCAAGTTAGCAAGTTTAGGGAGTAAACCTAACGTGCATATTTCAGTTAAGTACATAGTCTAATGGATAAAAAATTTGTGTAAGAGGGGTTCAACCCCTCACCCACCTTTGGGGTTTTCGAGGAACTGGCAATTGAAGATAACATACAGCTTTAAGTAAAGAAAAGAGTAATTTTTAACTTCATGTTATGAACTAGCAATCGCATGAATAGCTTTTCAATACGGTTCAGTTAAGATATTTATCTACCGTCAACATATATATAGACTGGCTGTTTGAAACATCTATACAAACACCACGTCTATACACATATCTACAGTAGTATCTGGATCTATATGTAGGTTTTTCCAATCAAAGTACTTATTATTACCAACTTTATAAATGCTTATTCTGATAACTTTATACTTTTTCATCCAAGTTTATACTGCCTTGGCAAGATGAATAGGCTATATTAATAGCCTGCTAATAACAAAGCTTTATAAATGACAAAAAACACTGATAGTTCTTTGGTAGAAGTCATTTGGTGGAAATATATAAAATTATGTGAACGAAGTTGAAGAATAATTTATGCTGACTCAAACAGAGAAATAAATTATACTGTTAACATCCTAGTAATCTAACTTTATCGAAGACGAAAAAGCCTGATTGTTTTTATTAGAAATTGGTTGGTGAAATAATATTAACTTGATAGTAGTACAACTTTATCCATGAAGACAAGCCGTGGAGAAAATCGGTAAAAAACGGAATCAGCCTTATTTTAAATTGATTTTAAATGGTTACGAGAATTGTAGTAGAAGGCTGATTCCGTTTTTTATGGATTCATGCGTCCCCCAGAGGGTTTTTGATGAAAAGTCGTTTGCTGCAAATAGACATTCCTTAGCTCAAAAAAGCTGGAAATTAATTGATGTTAATTTTGTGTGAGGAGTAGAATGTAGTAGTAACTTGCAAATAAACTTGCTTTATCAAGTAAGTACCTTTTCAGACTTTATTCAAATCATTAACCGCTGCAAATACGCTAATAATTATATATTTTTAACAAGCAATTACTATACTGTATTTTTTATCACAGTATAGTAGCATACCTGCTGAAGCAAGTAAGGGTGATAAATTACTTTGATTTCTAACAGTGGTTTATCTATTATTTAGATTTAATCTCTATGACTACTGACTTACATAAATGTCATTAATCATTATAGTGTAGTTGCGTAACATAAATGACACTAACAAATTTAACTAGAGAATTAGACCACCTGAATAAATATGGTGATGGAGAGCTGATCCTACGAAACCATTCAGTCATTTGGAATCTTTACCTTGCTCGCGGTCAATTGCTCTATGCTATAGGTGAAGTTCATCCAGTGAGACGCTGGGACAGAGCTGTAAAGCAACATTGTCCGAAATGGGACTGGAGTGCTGAGTTCTCTCAGTTATCGGGCAATCAACCATGGGAATGTAAACTCCTTGATCTTGGACTCAACCAAAAGCGACTAAGCTTGATTCAAGCTAATTCAGTAATTCGTACTGTTTTTGAAGAATGTCTATTCGATCTGATCAGCGATCCGGATCTCAAAAGTTTTTGGTCGTCTCACCAAGAAACGATATCGACTTACTGCCGGGTTGTGTCTTTGTCTACCCAAGGAATACAATCAGTTTTTACCAAAGCAATGAAAATACAGCGAAAATGGCAAGCTACTGGCTTAGATCACCTCAATCCAACCCTTGCACCAGTTTTGCAGCAGGAGGCAGCTCCACAAATGCTTCCCATCATAGACGAGTATCTCAATGGTAAGTTTACTTTGTGGGATATTGCGACACAACTAGAAGAATCGGTGATAGAGGTAACGAATTCCTTGATTCCCTTAGTTGAAAAGGGTATACTGCAATTCCAAGAAATTCCAGATTTACCAGTACCAACTGTCAAACAGCCAGTAACTGAAAAGTGTTCTTTAATCGACAAGCCACTCAAATCTTTCCAGAAGCAGTCTTTAATTGCTTGCATAGACGATAGCCCCGTGCTGACTCTCACCCTAAAAAAAATCTTAACGCAGGCTGGATATGACGTTTTAAGTATTCCAGAACCGATGCGGGGATTTGGCGAACTCATTGAACACAAGCCTGACTTAATCTTACTAGACTTGCTGCTACCAAACGCTGATGGCTATAGCATCTGTAAATTTTTACGAGAAACCCCCGTATTTAAAAATACACCAATTATCATCCTCACAGCTAAGAATAACTCTATTGACCGTGCCCGTGCTCAGTTAGTTGGTGCGACTGAGTTTTTAAGCAAGCCTCCACAACCCCAAGAATTGTTGCAAATCGTTCGGAGATATCTACAGAAATAATGACCGAAAAAGGCAAAAGTTAAAAGTTAAAAGGCAAAAGAAAAAGAAAAAACGGTTTCAAGCACCTTTATTTATTTATGGAAAACAAAAAAAGGCGTCCACGTCAAATCCCCTAATTTTAATTA